>VFKI01000103.1 GCA_009885665.1 Gammaproteobacteria bacterium | reverse complement strand
TTTAAAACACATTTTTAACGAAGAGTTATCGAAAAAGATAAAGGTGCGGAATGTCAGCATTGCCTCACATTATAGAGTAATTAGATTATTATGACACATCTTTTTCAGCTCGATGCTAAGTTCAAACCCGCCGGCGACCAACCCGCCGCCATTGCTCAATTAGCAGAAGGTATCCAGCAAGGCTTGAGCCATCAAACTTTGTTAGGTGTCACCGGTTCCGGCAAAACATTTACCGTGGCGAATGTCATTGCGCAATTGCAGCGACCGGCAATGATATTGGCGCCAAACAAAACGCTTGCCGCACAATTATATGGTGAAATGCAGGCATTTTTCCCGCACAATGCCGTCGAATATTTTGTTTCGTATTATGATTATTACCAACCCGAAGCGTATGTCCCTTCTTCTGACACCTATATCGCCAAGGATTCGGCCATTAATGATCATATCGAACAAATGCGTTTATCGGCGACGAAAGCACTATTGGAACGCCGCGATACCATTATTGTCGCCACCGTATCGGCCATTTACGGTTTGGGCGACCCGCGCATGTATTTGAGCATGGTCTTGCATTTAGATCGTGGTGAACGTATTGATCAGCGTAATTTATTGCGTCGCTTAGCAGAACTACAATATACCCGTAATGATATCGATTTAGCGCGTGCGACGTATCGTGTACGTGGCGAAGTCATCGATATTTATCCGGCAGAATCTGAGCGCGATGCAGTCCGCATAGAATTAATGGATGATGAAATTGAAAACCTTTATTATTTTGACCCACTCACCGGCGAGGTAACGCGTCGCGTGCCACGTTTAACCATTTACCCCAAATCGCATTATGTGACTTCGCGTGATCGCGTCACACAATCGATTGATCTTATCAAAGACGAATTAGCCGATCGTTTAAAGCAATTACATGAGATGAATAAATTAGTCGAAGAACAGCGTCTCGAACAACGTACGCGCTATGATTTGGAATTAATGAATGAGCTAGGGTATTGCCCTGGCATTGAAAATTATTCACGTTATTTATCTGGCCGTGCCGCAGGCGAGCCGCCGCCCACTTTGTTTGATTATTTACCCAAAGACGCTTTATTATTTATTGATGAATCGCATGTCACAGTGCCGCAGTTGCGTGGCATGTATCGTGGTGATCGTTCACGTAAAGAAACCTTAGTAGAATATGGTTTTCGTTTGCCATCAGCATTGGATAATCGTCCAATGCGTTTTGATGAATTTGAAGCGCGCCAACCGCAGACAGTTTATGTATCGGCGACGCCTGGCCCCTATGAGCATGAACATTCCAGCCATATTGCCGAACAATTGGTACGTCCGACGGGCTTGGTTGACCCGCAAGTGGAAATTCGTCCGGCAAAAAATCAAGTCGATGATATGCTGTCAGAGATCACTAAATGCACGGCAAAAAATGAGCGCGTATTGATCACCACCTTAACCAAGCGCATGTCCGAAGATTTGACTGAATATTTAGCGGATCATAAAGTACGCGTGCGGTATTTACATTCTGATATCGATACCGTCGAACGTGTCGAAATTATCAGAGATTTACGGCTTGGCGTATTTGATGTATTAGTGGGTATTAATTTATTACGCGAAGGTCTCGATATGCCAGAAGTGGCATTGGTAGGTATTTTGGATGCAGATAAAGAAGGTTTTTTGCGATCGGAAACGGCGCTTATTCAAACGATTGGTCGCGTCGCACGTCACCAGGACGGACGAGCGATTTTATATGCTGATAAAATAACGAATTCTATGCGTCGCGCGATTGATGAAACTGAGCGTCGCCGCGCTAAGCAGCAGCAACATAATGCTGAGCAAGGTATTACGCCGAAAAGTATTACGCGTGCGGTACATGACATTATGGAAGGTGCTTATGCACCTGACAGTCCGCGCGGCAAATTATTTGGCGGGCGGGCGGGGCAAAAATCGCAAAAATCTCCACAGGGCAAAGCTGTATCTAACACGCCATTGACTACGGAACAACGTGAAAAATTAATCATACAGCTGGAAAAGAAAATGTATGACCATGCGCATAATCTTGAATTTGAACAGGCGGCAAAGTTGCGTGATGAGATTGCCGAATTACAAAAAGAGGGATTGGCGTTATGAAATAGGTATAAGATCTATGTGTTACGCTTGCATCTTAGCGCGACCAATGTTATCTTTTGCCCTCAAATTTACAGGCACGTAGCTCAGTGGTAGAGCACCACCTTGACATGGTGGTGGTCGGTGGTTCGATCCCACTCGTGCCTACCAGTTTTTTATTTAAACCCTCGCATTTTGCGGGGTATTCTTGTTTTTAGGAATAAAAAAATGCCCGTTATTACCTTGCCCGATGGAAGCCGTAAACCGTTTGATCATGCCGTGACAGTCGCAGACATCGCTGCCAGCATAGGCACGGGATTAGCGCGTGCCGCTCTCGCTGGCAAAGTCAATGACAAGCTGGTTGATTTATCTTTTACAGTCGAGCACGACGCAGCCATTGCTATCATTACCGATAAAGATGCCGCTGGCCTCGAGGTCATTCGTCATTCCACTGCACATTTATTGGCGCACGCAGTCAAATCTTTATTCCCCACCGCGCAAGTCACCATCGGCCCGGTGATTGAAGATGGCTTTTATTATGATTTTGCGTTTACGCGCCCCTTCACCCCTGACGATCTCACGCATATCGAAGCAAAAATGGCTGAACTCGCCAAACAAGATATTCCGGTCAGTCGCAGCACACTATCGCGCGATGAAGCCATACGTTATTTTCGCGACATAGGCGAAACATACAAAGCGGAAATTATCGAAGCAATCCCAGCCGGCGAAACCTTATCCCTCTACACGCAAGCCGATTTTACGGATCTATGCCGCGGGCCGCACGTACCGACCACAGGTAAATTGGCTAAAGCCTTTAAACTTACGCGGTTGGCAGGCGCTTATTGGCGTGGCGATTCACGCAACGAAATGCTACAACGTATTTATGGCACCGCGTGGGCAGATAAAAAATCATTAGATGCTTACCTCACTCGTCTAGAAGAAGCCGAAAAACGCGATCATCGCAAAATTGGCAAAGCCCTCGATTTATTTCATTTCCAAGAAGAAGCCCCCGGCATGGTATTTTGGCATGCGGATGGCTGGGCGATTTACCAAACCATTAAAAAATATATCAGCCAACGCGTCAGCGCTGATGGTTACGAAGAAATCGTCACGCCGCAATTGGTCGATTTATCTTTATGGAAAAAATCCGGTCACTGGGACATGTTTAGCAACGAAATGTTTACGGTCGAAGCAGATGATCGCCAATTTGCCTTAAAGCCCATGAATTGCCCCTGTCACGTGCAGGTATTCAAGGATACATTGCATAGTTATCGTGATTTACCGGTGCGTTATGCGGAATTTGGTTGCGTGCATCGTAATGAAATGTCTGGTGCTATGCATGGTTTGATGCGCGTGCGCCAATTGACCCAAGACGATGGCCATATTTTTTGTATGGAAAATCAAATTCAAGCAGAAGCAGGACGTTTTATTCGCACCCTGAGCGACGTGTATCGTGATTTTGGTTTTAATGATTTAGTCGTACGCTTAGCCACCCGCCCAGAAAAGCGTCTCGGCAGTGATGCAATTTGGGATAATGCAGAAAAAGCATTAGCGGATGCGCTAACAGGGGAGGGGGTTCCCTTCGAGTTGCTGCCAGGCGAAGGTGCGTTTTATGGCCCCAAAATCGAATTTCATCTACGGGATAGCATAGGGCGACAATGGCAATGCGGCACTTTGCAAATCGACTATAGCCAACCCGATCGCTTAGGCGCTTATTATATTGCCGAAGACAGCAGCAAGCAGGTGCCCGTCATGCTGCACCGCGCAATCACCGGCTCACTGGAGCGCTTTATTGGTATTTTGTTAGAACATTATGCCGGCAAATTACCGCTCTGGTTAGCGCCCACCCAACTCGTTATTATGAATATTACCGATCGCGCGAGCAGTTTTACCAGCGAAATTGCCTCTTTATGCAAAAAAAATGGCATTAGGGTCAAATCGGACTTGAGAAATGAGAAGATTGGCTATAAAATCCGACAACACACTTTGCAGTGCGTTCCCTTAATGGCCGTTGTGGGTGACCGAGAGGTCGAAACTCGCAGCGTGTCTTTGCGTACCCGTGATGGGGAAGATAAGGGAAGCCTGACATTGGATCAATTGTTGGCATTGATAAATACGGCCATTGCCCAGAAGGGTAGAGTGGCGGAAACATCAGTATCAGCGTAATCCTTTTTCATTAATTGACTGGAGATAGCCCGAATTAGCAGCAGCGCAGAAAAAAAACCACGTATCAATGACGAGATCAGGGTGCCTGAAGTACGTTTGCTGGATGCTGAGGGAAACCAGCTAGGCGTCATGCCTTCACGTAAAGCGAAAGCCTTAAGTGAAGAAGCCGGATTGGATTTGGTTGAGATTTCGCCGGATGCCAAGCCGCCGGTTTGCCGCATCATGGATTTTGGTAAATTTATCTATGAGCAAAGCAAGCGTAAAGCTGCGGCAAAAAAGAAACAAAAACAGGTGCAAATCAAGGAAGTCAAAATGCGACCTGGTACAGATATCGCAGACTACCAAGTCAAATTGCGTAATGCAGGACGGTTCTTGGCAGAAGGCGATAAAGTGAAATTTACGATCCGCTTTCGGGGTCGTGAAATGGCACACTCAGAGCTTGGCATGGCGTTATTAAAACGTGTTGAAGCTGACCTTTTAGGTCAGGGTGTGGTGGAACAGCGTCCTAAATTAGAAGGGCGTCAAATGGTCATGGTGGTCGGGCCCAAAAAGAATTGAAGTTTCCCACTTTAATTTGCCTGTCGACCTGTATATCAACAATTGTAAGTGGAGTTCAGTATGCCAAAGTTAAAAACCAACCGTGGTGCGGCCAAGCGCTTTCGCGCAACAGCCAATGGCTATAAATGCCGTCGTGCCAATCGCAACCATATTTTGACCAAAAAAAGCACCAAGCGTAAGCGTCATTTACGCGGCGTCGATCATGTCGATGCAGCGGATGTGCGCTCGGTTGCGCGCATGCTGAATCATCAATAATGCCACTGTATATATAGTATTTTCGGGAGAGTAAAGCAATGCCAAGAGTCAAAAGAGGTGTCACCGCTCACGCTAGACACAAAAAAGTTTTAGATAGAGCTAAAGGTTATTATGGCGCGCGCAGCAAAGTCTATCGCGTCGCCAAACAAGCCGTTACGCGCGCAGCACAATATGCTTATCGCGATCGTCGCACCAAGAAGCGTGAATTTCGCGCACTGTGGATAGTGCGTGTTAACGCCGCTGCGCGTTTGCATGGTTTATCTTATAGCGTATTTATGCATGGCTTAAAGCAACTCGCGATTGAAGTCGATCGTCGGGTATTGGCTGACATTGCTGTGCATGATGCTGCTGCATTTGCTGCATTGGCAGAACAAGTTAAGGCTACATTGCCCGTTGCTGCGTAAAAACACACAACTCAGTAGCAGGTGGCGCTCTGTTAAGTTTGCATTTGTAACGCATGCAGGCCTCACTGCCATTAAGTTAAGCATACTGCGGCTCCAAAAAGGTTGAAGATGAGCGTGGTGCTGCTTAAAGCCGACCTGTCGTGGGTTCGTCGGATCGGAAAATACAAGGACGTATTTTCCGACCGCATGGATGCAGCTTCATCCGACGCGGCCCACGGTGGGTTGGCTGACTTAACTTAATGGCAGTGATGCAGGACTTCCCCACATAAAATAGGGTAACGAGTAGCGATGGGGGAGTTGCCAGAGGGGGAGAGCGCTATTCTCCCCCTCTGGCTCTCGTCTCATGCAGTGTGCTGCACACTCAGTTCCCCTATCCTATCTTTTTTAATAGATACGGATCCCTTCTATGACCGATCTCCACACGCTCCTCAACGAAGCCACTTGCGAATTAAACACTGTCACCGATCTTAAATCCCTCGATGATTGCCGTGTCGCCTGGTTAGGTAAACAAGGCAAGATTACCGCGCAATTAAAAAATCTAGGCCAATTACCCGCCGATCAACGTCGTGACGCTGGCCAAAAAATCAATGAAATAAAAAACCAAGTCGCCGCCCTAATCGAAGTACGCTTAGCTATTCTTAACACTGAAAAAATTTCCGCACAATTAGCTGCTGAGAGTGTCGATGTGAGTTTACCGGGTCGCCGCCAATCCCTGGGGAGCTTGCATCCTGTCAGTCTCACGCGCGAACGCATCAGTCAAATTTTTATGGGCATGGGATTTGATATTGAAATCGGCCCGGAAATTGAAGATGACTACCATAATTTCGCCGCACTCAATATTGCTGAATTTCATCCGGCACGCGCGATGCAAGACACGTTTTATTTTGACGACGGCAAATTATTACGTACGCATACTTCAACCGTCCAAATTCGCACGCTCAAAGAGGCCGTGAAAGAAAATCGCTTGCCATTACGCGCCATTGCGCCCGGTCGCGTCTATCGACGTGATTTTGATGTAACGCATACACCTATGTTTCATCAAGTCGAAGGCTTATGTGTCGATGAGGCGAATAATGTCAGCTTTGCCAGCTTGAAAGGCATCATTATTGAATTTTTACGCGTATTTTTTTCGCAATCTATTAAAATAAGATTTCGCGCCTCGTATTTTCCTTTTACCGAACCCTCCGCTGAAGTCGATATTACTTGCCAGCAATGTCATGGCGCCGGTTGCCGTATTTGTAAACACACAGGCTGGTTGGAAGTATTAGGTTGCGGCATGGTACATCCGCGCGTATTAGCAATGGCGGGGGTTGACAGTGAAAAATATAGCGGTTGGGCATTTGGTGTTGGTCTGGATCGTCTCACCATGTTGCGCTACAACATCAGTGATTTACGCGCACTGTTTGAAAATGATCTACGCTTATTACAACAATTTAGCGGGCTAACAGCATGAAAATCAGTGAACAATGGTTACGAGAATGGATCGGCAGCGATATCACCCGCGAAACATTTTGTGAGCGTCTCACCATGGCAGGTTTAGAACTGGAAAGTATCCAGCCTGTTGCGGGTGATTTCTCCGGTATATTTGTTGCTGAAGTCTTAGCCGTTGAAAAACATCCGCAAGCTGATCGCTTGCGTGTTTGTATGGTGAAAGTCAGTGAAATAGAAACCGTCACGATTGTCTGTGGCGCACCGAATGTCGTCGCTGGCATGAAAGCCGCCTTGGCGCGACCAGGCGCTGTTTTACCTGATGGTATGAAAATCAAAGCCGCTAAATTACGCGGCATTCTGTCAGACGGCATGTTATGTTCTGCGCGTGAATTAGGCATGAGCTCAGAGCATGAAGGTTTATTAGTATTACCCATCGATGCACCACTGGGTGCAGATGTGCGTGAATATTTACAATTAAACGATCATATTATTGAAGTCTCGATCACACCCAATCGCGGTGATTGCTTATCCGTAGCCGGTCTAGCGCAAGAAATTGCTGCGTTAACAAATATCCCCCTGAACATACCGAAAATCACGACGATTGCTACACGCTCAGACGATAAATTCCCTGTTGAAATCAAAGAAACTGAACATTGCCCACGTTATGCTGCGCGCAGCATCAAAAACATCAATCCCGCGGCCACGTCGCCCATCTGGCTACAAGAACGGTTGCGCCGCAGCGGTATCCGTAGCATTCATCCGGTTGTGGATGTCACCAATTATGTCATGCTGGAATGGGGACAACCCATGCACGCATTTGATCTTGCTAAGTTAAATGGCGGGATTGCTGTGCGCATGGCGACGACGGGTGAGACGATTGAATTATTAGATGGCCGTACCGTCACTTTAAATAATGAAACGCTGGTGATTGCCGATCATGCCGCGCCAGTCGCTATTGCCGGTGTGATGGGCGGCGTGGCAAGCAGTGTCACCGCCAGCACAACAGATATTTTGCTGGAAAGTGCATGGTTTTCACCCACAACGGTGGCGAAATCCGCGCGGCATTATCAAGTACATTCTGAATCATCCCATCGTTTTGAACGTAATATCAATCCAGAACTGCAAGAACAAGCCTTAGTGCGCGCCACCGCGCTGATACAACAAATTGTCGGCGGCACGGCGAGTGCCATTATCGATAAAATTGATACCAACCATTGGCCTGACGCACGCGAAATTAATTTACGTGCCATGCGTTTGAAACAAATCAGTGGCATGGATATACCGTTTGCTAGCGTTGAAAAAATCCTCGCTGCACTGGGTTTTGCTGTTATGACCACCGCGGAAGGTTGGCACGTTACCGTACCGGCACGCCGCGCCGATATTCATGCGGAAATTGATTTAATTGAAGAAGTCCTGCGTGTTTATGGCTATGAAAAAATCGAGGCCATACCGACAACGGCACAACTCAAAGTACAAACACGTGAAATACGCTTAGCATCAGAATTACCGCGTGTGCTCATGCAGCTCGGTTATCACGAAGTGATTACGTATAGTTTTATTGCGCCTAAATTACAGCAACTATTTAATCCAGAAATAAACGCTTTATCCTTAGTCAATCCAATCAGCGCTGATATGGCCGTCATGCGCACTTCACTATGGCCGGGATTAGTCAATGTATTGCAACATAATGTCAATCGCCAACAAACGCGTGTACGTATTTTTGAAATAGGCCATCAATATATTGATGGCAAAGAACAAAACGTATTAGCCGGTTTATTGACAGGTAACGCGGAGCCCTTACAGTGGGGTAGTCCGGAGCGGACAATAGATTTTATGGATGCGAAGGGAGATGTCGAAACCCTGTTGATCAATTTGGGACTCACGGTCGAATTTCGTAAAACAGCGCAGCCTGCGCTACACCCAGGGCAAGCGGCGGACATCTATACGATAGAGGGTCGCCATATTGGTACCCTGGGTGCGTTGCATCCTGCAGTCTTGCAAACATTGGCTATTGAAGGCGCGGTGCTGGTCTTCAGCCTGCAACTTGACAGCTTAGCGCAGCTAACCGCTAACCCACCACAATATCAAGAAATTTCACGCTTTCCAGCGAATCGTCGCGATATAGCGATTTTGGTTGATGCCTCTATCCAGGCGGCTAAAATTCAGGCTACAATTGAGCAGGCAGGCGGGGAGTGGCTTCAAGATGTTACCCTGTTTGATTTATGGCAAGGCAAGGGCGTACCGGCAGGCAAAAAGAGCATGGCGTTTGCCCTTACATTACAGCATACTGCGCGCACCCTCACGGATGAGGAAATCGCAACACAGATGAAGAGCATTATCATGTCTTTACAAACGGAATTCTCTGCTGAATTAAGGAACTAAAGATGACAACGCTAACCAAGGCTAGTTTGACAGAACATCTCATTGGCGAAGTGGATCATTTAAGTCGCCGCGACGCCACTCGGCTGATCGAATTATTTTTTAATGAAATCAGTCTGGCGCTTACTGCAGGTCATCCGATCAAGCTTTCCGGCTTTGGTAATTTCGAACTGCATGATAAAAATGAACGTCCTGGCAGAAATCCACGTACCGGCGAAAGCGTGCCGGTCGACGCACGTCGCGTTGTGACGTTTCATAGCGGCCAAAAATTGCGCGCGCAGGTGGTGGATTACAAAGATCGAGTTGGCGCAATGAATCAAACAGCCGATGAAACAGAAGAATAAATGCTGAAGTAACGATTTATGTCATTATTCAGATGGACGCCTGCTGAACAGTTATGAATAGTAATAGCTAACACCTACCCTCACCCGGGCGCCTAAGTGCCTACGGCACCAAGGCGACCCGCCCTCACTGCCATTAAGTTAAGTCAGCCAACCCACCGTGGGCCGCGTCGGATGAAGCTGCATCCATGCGGTCGGAAAATACGTCCTTGTATTTTACGATCCG
>VFKI01000084.1 GCA_009885665.1 Gammaproteobacteria bacterium | reverse complement strand
CATCAAGTTAAGTCAGCCAACCCACCGTGGGCCGCGTCGGATGAAGCTGCATCCATGCGGTCGGAAAATACGTCCTTGTATTTTACGATCCGACGAACCCACAGCAGGTCGGCTTTTAAAAATCTCCTTTAAGACGCGGAGGCGCATATTCAATCTCGTCTGCCGCGGGCATCGCCAACAAATCAATAATATTTGTTTGACTGCGGGTAATTCTCTGATACGCATCAATCGTCAGCAACACGTACGCCGGCCTGCCACGGGTAGTAATAAATACAGGTCCACGCTTAGCAGACTTTTTTGCCTGACTCGTATCCTGATTGAACTGTCGACTCGAAATGGTAGTGATAGACATAGGCACATCCTCGTTATATGTAGTAATATTGCTACATGTAATAACGTTTTGCCAATCAAAATTAACAAGCCACCGCTCGCTGTCCCAGCAGATTTTACGCAACAGAGCTTCCAAAGGGCGCACTGTGCATAAATCGCCCCCCCTAAAACAACTCTTGCGCAAACACCGCCTGCTCTTCTTCGGTCTTTTCTATGCCGCGCACTTGCTGTGCTTCTAATCCTTTAAAATCCCAACGTTTTCTATCCATCAATTGGCTCAGCTTTACATGTCCTAAAGCATGCAACATATTACTGGGTACTTTAGGATTTTCGCGGGCTAATTCAGCAATCAATAAAGCCACTTTCTGGCGCACAAGATTTTGCTGGGTACCACATAAGCTACAAGGAATAATGGGAAATTGCTGTTCCGCCGCATATTTCATAATATCCGTTTCCTGACAATAGGCCAGCGGGCGGATCACGATATGACGTTTATTATCGCTCAATAATTTTGGCGGCATGGAGCGCACTTCGCCATTATAAAAAATCGACATCAACAGCGTCCGGATTAAATCATCACGATGATGACCTAAAGCAATTTTATTAAAGCCATGCTCTTCGGCATAGCGATAAATAATGCCACGTCGCAAGCGTGAACATAATGCACAATACGTTTCATTCTCAGGGATTTTTTCTTTGACGATCGAATACGTGTCTTCACGCAATATTTCATATGGAATTTTGCGACTGCCCAACCAATCACGCAAACCACTATCATCCCAACCTGGCTGCGCTTGATCAAGGGTAAATACGAAAATTTCAAACTTTTGTCGCGCGCGCTGCTGCAATAAAGTCAACATACGCACCAACGTAAAAGAATCTTTGCCACCGGAAAGACAAATCATTATCCGGTCGCCGTGGCGGATCATACTGTAATCGGCAATAGCCTTGCCAGTATAGTGTAATAATTTTTTTTCAGTTGCTGAGGCTTTCACTTTTCAGGCATATCTTCTACAGAGTATAGAACCGGCGATCTTGCAAAAAACCAAAAAAAAATACTGCCACTGACATTTTAATACCAGTGGCAGCATCTTTAGTGCGAACGAAAGATTTACTCTTCGACGACCGATACATCTTCTGCTTGCAAGCCTTTTTGGCCTTGCGCAACAGAAAACTCGACCCGCTGCCCTTCTTCAAGGGTACGGTAGCCATCGCCACGGATAGCGCGGAAATGTACGAATACATCACCACCCTGATCGCGTTGAATAAAACCATAACCTTTACTATTGTTGAACCATTTTACAATTCCGCTTTCACGTGCCATAACAGTTTTAACCTTCATTTCAAATTAACGAGTTCTGCCGTTGGAGAGGTCGAGATCAACTCAGCCGTCCTCAGACTTTTCGGAGTATAACAGGAACTTTACCCAAATCGCACGCATTATTGATGATTATTGATAATTTTTTTGTATCTACTACAAAAGATAGGGCAGGGAAACTGAGTACGCGGCAAACTGTATGAGATGAATTTTTCATTATGCCGAGTTGAATCGACCTAACCGCAGACCAACCGCTTTAAGCTCAGCCACAAAATCGTCTCCCGCGAGATATGCCAACTCCAACGGCCGCGAATGGACCAATGGGTCAGCTGCCGCCCCATCCTCTAACCCGGGATGACACAGCATCAAGCCCCCCCCTTGCTGCGCCAGCTCACGTAAAAAATGTTTGCAAAATACAGGATAATCTTGTGCATGCGGAAAATCATACACGCCACTGAATGCCTGATTATGCGGAATATGCTGCGCCCGCAAACGTGCCGCCAATGCGCGCCCGCCACATGTTTGTAATACCCATTGCTTAAGCCAACCCCCTTGTTTAGGCGGCAACCATGGCCAAACACCGCGCAAACTCCGTATATAAATATTACGACCCGCCAAACGCCGCGCGTAAACCGCCAGCAACGCATCGCGTATCACTGGCAATTGATGGATATGTTGGTGGCCATCGATATGATCCGGCAAACGCCCCAGCTGCGCTGTAAATGCATCAAGCTGCGCATGCAACTCAGCTTCGATCGCCGCCTGAGAGAGTTGGCGCGTGCAGGCACGTAACAACAGCTGCCCCAGCGGCATAAATTGCAGCTGAGCGGACAGCGGCACGCCATCGGTTAAATTAAAATGCAGGCCAATATCGGCCTTATCTATATAAGGTTGCAACCCGCTCGCATGCGCTGGCCAGAGGGCAGATGTCACCAAACAACTGGTCGCCGAGAGTCGGCCAGCTGCCAGTAATTGAATAATTGCTTGAGATATAGCCTGACTTTGGCCATAATCGTCGGCACATAAAATGAGTGTCATTAATTTCATAACGGTAACTGTACGGAAAAGTGCTTATGCTGACAACCCATACCCATCGTAATTTTTTGACTGACCTATTGGGCTTAGCGATATGCTTCGGCTGTATTTACTTTCTGTGGCTAGCCAATCATCCACTGTTTGTCCCAGACGAAGGCCGCTACTCGGAAATTGCGCGCGAAATGTTAGCCTCTGGCGACTACGTCACGCCGCGCCTGGATGGCGTTGCTTTCCTGGATAAACCTGCATTGTATTATTGGTTACAAGCCGCCGCGATGCGTTTGTTTGGCGTGAATGAATGGGCGATCCGTTTTTGGCCCGTGTGTTTTGGGATTGGCGGCACGCTGGCCATTTATATTGCCGGGCGCAGTTGTTTTGATCGTCGCACAGGCTTGCTGGCCGCGCTCATGCTTGCCACCAGCCCCTTGTATTTTGGCGCCGCGCACTATGCCAATCTCGATCTTGAAGTGGCCACGTTTATCAGCTTTTCACTTTATGCCATTTTAGCTGGCTTACATGCGCCATTGGCAACAGCTCGCCGCCAGGGTTTATTTCTATTGGCTTTTGTATTTGCCGGACTCGCTTTTTTAACCAAGGGACTGATCGGTCTGGCTTTTCCCTTATTAATTACCGGTTGTTTCATTTTATTGACGCATCAATGGCGCATATTAAAAGAATTACGCTGGACGCTATTATGCGGTGCATTGATTTTTCTAGCCATCGTCACACCGTGGTATTGGCAAGCGCAACGCGCCAACCCGGAATTTTTGCATTTCTTTTTTGTAACGCAACAGTTTACGCGCTTTTTATCCAACGCCAGCTTCAATAATCAAGTCCCCTTCTGGTTTTATATTCCAATTGTATTATTGGGCTTGCTACCCTGGACCGTATTTTTACCGCAAGCGCTCTGGCGCGCATGGCGCTCTGACAGCCAAAATATATTTTTATTGCTATGGGCTGGCATCGTCTTCGTATTCTTTTCTATTCCACATTCCAAAACCATAGGCTATATTTTGCCGGTGCTGCCGCCCTTAGTATTATTACTCAGCCGGCATCTTGCGCTGCGTTTTAATCATCGCATCATTATCGTTTGCGCCCTTTTCGCGATTGCTGTGGCATTGACAGCCGCTGCCGCTGCAAAGCACATTAATCCTAAATCATTAAAACCTTTGGCGCTTACCATAAAATCACAATTACAACCGACCGATGAAATTGTCACATTTTATAAATATTACCAAGATGTCCCGTTATATTTACAACATAAAGTCACTATTGTCGCTGACTGGCAAGCCGCTGATATTGCCGAACACGACAATTGGCTACGTGAATTATGGTATTGCATGCCGTTTCAAGATACGTCAAGCTGGTTAATTTCAGAAAATACTTTCTGGCAACGCTGGCAGCGCAATGATCATCGTTTGTTTGTTATTATGGACAAAGGTCGCTATGCTGATTTCATGCACAAAGCCGGCGCAAGCGTAAAACACCAAGGTGAATATCATGGTGTGGTGTGGGTAAGCAATCGGTAAGATTATGTTGGCAAACAATGAAAAAAAATAAAATAAACGGAAGCCGCAGCTACGGCTCATTTGATGAAAAAGTTTTTGTAACATACCGTGGCAATACGATAGCAAAAATACTCAAAACATCCTATAACATAACGCTGCCAATGCCGCCTGACGAAACAAACCCTGACGCCAAACAGTCATCAAGCTTAGCCAATCACACGCTTTTTGCCCGGAAGGATGACGGCGCTTATCCCTTTTTTCCAGGTGACAAACCTGGGTCGCTTTGGATCGATCTCAATCCAGAACGCGGCGTTAAAATACCTACGCCTATTCCGCCTGAGCGGCTAGACATAATCAACCAAGCGTATACACAACGTTTTTATTCTGGCGTTGCCACTGCATTAAGAGATATAACAGACAAACATATTAATCAAGCTGTCACGCTCAATTTTTTAGAAAAAAGTAAAATGCTTTTTTCATCCGGAAATGACTTCTATGTCGACATGGATATCGCAATTGGTTTTTCCTTTTTATCTAACGACTTCAAAAAGATAAAAATTTCATTCGGCACAATCAAATTACGCGCCACAGGCAAGGACGGCACTGGCATGTATTTAGACTCGATTGAAACAGACGTACCCCTCATCAAGAAAATCTTCGCCGGCCAAGCTGAGGCGCTCCCCTATCTTAAAACGCTTAGAGAAAAAATTACAGCAATGACATCGAAAGAACAGAAACAAATTATCGACATAATCGATGCCTCGGATAATCATGATGATGATGCGCTTAGCTGCACTATAGAACAAACTAAGGTGCTTTTGCGTGATATTAACAATAATACGGAAACAGAAAGTTTAGCTAAAGTTGCTGAGGACGCAAGCGAAGATCGTGATCGGTGGTATGGCTGCTGTCGACGCCGAAGTTTTTAAGCGGCTGTTATTTTTTTAAAGAAAACCAATAACTCAGCGCCCTCACCCGCAAGCGGTCGTCGGCCGCAGGCCGACGGGTGAGGGTGCGAGCTGTTACCACCTTACGCGCTTATCTTTGCAACACCCACTATCGCCACTCAAATCACCCCTCAAACCCTTCCTTACACGCAACAATATATTTCGGGCGTTGTTTCACTTCGGTAAAAATACGCGCGATATATTCACCTAAAATACCGACTGATAATAATTGCATGCCGCCCAAAAACATAACCGCAACGATAATGCTGGGAAAACCAGGTAAATCTGCGCCATATAGCAACGTGATTGTGACGATATAAATCGCATACACGAGTGAAATCAATGAAATCACAAAGCCGGCAAACCCCCACACGCGCAGCGGAATATCTGAAAATGACGTAATACCCGTCAACGCCAATTCAAGTAATTTTAAAAATCCCCAGCCACTTTTACCGGCTTTACGTATTTGCACATCAAACGGCACGGCAATTTTTTTAAAACCCACCCACGCGTATAAACCTTTCATGAAACGCGTGCGCTCGGGAATGCTATTCAATGCATCGATAACACGCCTATCCAACAAGCGAAAATCACCGGCATTTTCCGGCATATCAATGCGGGTAATTTTAGTCATCAAGCGATAAAACAAATGCGCCAAATTGCGTTTAATGCGGGATTCGGTATCGCGATTGCGGCGTACACCATATGCCATATCATACCCTTCGCCCCAACGCGCCAGAAAATCAGGCAACGTTGCCAGCGGATGCTGAAAATCTGCATCTAATAAAATAGCCACATCGCCGGTGCAATGCTCTAAGCCCGCAGTCAATGCCACTTCTTTACCAAAATTCCTTGAAAAACCCAGCAATTTTATATTTTCTGTTTTAGACAAAGCGCGCACGGCTGCAACCGTATTATCACGACTGCCGTCATCCACCACGATAATTTCAAAGCGATCCGTTAAGCTACGCAACATGTCGGCCAACGCCGGCAAAAATTGCGCTGCATTGACTTCTTCATTGTAAACCGGAACGATGCAGCTGATTTTTACGCTGCGATTTGCCAATGCTTGCTTGCGCTCAGCACTCATATGCCACCCTGCTCAATAAAACCCTGCTGTTTTACTGCACGATCAATCTGTTGCAAAGTGCATAACAACCGTTCCAATTTTGCCAACGGCCACATATTAGGGCCATCCGATGGTGCATGATCAGGATCCGGATGGGTTTCCATAAAAACACCCGCCACACCCGCCGCAACCGCCGCACGCGCTAAGACCGGCACAAATTCACGCTGACCACCGGTCGCGCCATTTTGGCCACCAGGCAATTGCACTGAATGTGTCGCATCAAATATGACAGGACAACCCGTATCGCGCATCACCGCCAGCGAACGCATATCCGACACCAAATTATTGTAACCAAAACTCGCACCCCGTTCGCACACCATAATCTGCGTGTTGCCCACCGCCGTCGCTTTCATCACGACATGTTTCATTTCCCATGGTGATAAAAATTGGCCTTTTTTGATATTCACCGGTTTACCTGCTCGCGCCACACGCTCAATGAAATTTGTTTGACGACATAAAAATGCCGGCGTTTGCAATACATCAACGACACTGGCAACAACTTCAATTGGCGTATCTTCATGCACATCGGTCAATACCGGCACGCCTAATGTTTGCTTGACTTTTTCAAGGATTTTTAACCCAGCCTCCAATCCGGGGCCACGATTACTCTTACCTGACGTCCGATTCGCTTTATCAAAAGAAGATTTATAAATAAAAGGAATACCAAGACGTGTGGTGATTTCTTTTAATTGACCGGCAACATCCAGCGTAAACATTTCGCTTTCGATGACACAGGGACCTGCAATTAAAAACAGCGGCTGATCCAAACCCACAGTAAAATTACACAGACGCATGTTGTTGCTTCTCCCGTTTAACATGGGCAATGCTGGCGGCATTGATAAAACCGGTAAATAACGGATGACCATCGCGTGGCGAAGACGCAAACTCGGGATGGAATTGACAGCCAATAAACCATGGATGATTGGGCAATTCGATCATTTCCACCAACTCGCCCGTCGCCGCTCTGCCAGACACTTTCATACCGGCCGCTTCGATTTGCGGCAATAAAGTATTATTGACTTCATAACGATGGCGATGACGTTCCACTATCACGTCTTTGCCATACATTTCACGCGCCAATGTGCCTGCTTGCAAATGACAAGGCTGGCCGCCCAAACGCATCGTGCCGCCCTTATCAGATTTTTCTGAACGCACTTCTACTTTTCCGGCCGCATTCACCCATTCAGTCACCAGCGCCACCACCGGATACGGGGTATCGATAACAAATTCAGTGATGTTAGCCGCTGGCATATTTGCTTTATGTCGGGCAAACTCAATCAACGCAATTTGCATCCCTAAACAAATACCCAGATAAGGAATGCCTTGTTCACGCGCATATTGCACCGCTGACACTTTTCCTTCAATGCCACGCGTACCAAATCCCCCCGGCACAACAATACCATCGGCATTTTTGAGAATCTCCGTCACCGCATTGGGCTTTTCTAAATCTTCCGCGTGAATAAATAAAATCTTGACGCGCGTATGGGTTTTTATACCCGCATGCAACAGTGCTTCCACTAAGGATTTATAAGATTCGGTCAAATCCATATACTTGCCCACCATCGCAATCGTTACATCGCGTTCTGGATGACGATAGGCTTCGACCACTTGCTGCCATTCGCTCAAATCAGCGGGCTTCGCCTGAAGCCCCAATTGTTCTACAACGATTTCATCCAAATGTTGCGCATGCAATTCCAATGGAATTTGATAGATAAAATCAACATCTTGCAATGGAATGACCGCACGTTGTTCCACATTGGTAAATAACGCAATTTTAGAGCGCGCGCTGGTCGGTAGCGGTCGATCACAGCGACACAATAAAATATCCGGTTGAATACCAATCGAGCGCAATTCTTTTACGGAGTGTTGCGTTGGCTTGGTTTTAATTTCACCGGCGGTTTTAATATAAGGAATCAATGTCAGGTGAATAAATAACGCATGTTGCCGGCCAAGTTCAACGCGCATTTGACGAATGGCTTCAAGGAAAGGCAGCGATTCAATATCCCCCACCGTACCACCAATTTCGACCAATGCGATATCAACACCTTCTGCGGCTTTATGAATGCAACGTTTAATTTCATCGGTGATATGGGGGATGACTTGCACCGTGCCGCCTAAATAATCGCCACGACGTTCATTCCGTAATACATTGGCGTAAATGCGCCCACTGGTAAAATTATTCGCGCGCAGCGTCTTGATCCGCACAAAACGTTCATAATGACCCAGATCCAGATCGGTTTCGCCACCATCTTCCGTGACGAACACTTCACCATGCTGCGACGGATTCATGGTGCCAGGATCGACATTGATATAAGGATCGAGCTTTAGCAGCGTGACTTTCAAGCCGCGCGCTTCAAGAATAGCGCCTAAGGATGCGGCAGCGATGCCCTTGCCAAGCGAAGAAACAACGCCACCAGTAATGAAAATGAATCGGGTTTTGCTGTTTTTTAATGTCATGTAGGGTATCTATTCAATGATAAATGATAATAGTGTCGTGGGTATATTGTAGCAGGGGAAAACTCTATCAAAATAGCGCGGGCGCTGCAATCACCAACACCTCGCCAGCAAACACTAACACCACCCGATCACGTAACCACGGCGGAATAGCTGCGGCTTGCATAAGATTTTTAACATCCTGTCGCCCGACACGGCCGGCGACCAAACAACTTTCCCCGGGCTTTCTAAAGCGTACCGTCAAGGTTGCAGCTGGCGGCGATGACAGCGGCGGTAACATTCCTATTCCTTCAATCGACAACGGCGATTGACCATCCCAGTTAAAAACGCGGCGCGCATCGTGTGGTGCCAATGCCTGCATGAGGTAAAGATCATCACGATAACGCCGCACTTCTGCTGCACCAAAGCGTACCACCGGCATACGATCAACGCGCGCCGGCAATACCGTCTGGATAATTTGCTGTAATTTTCTATATGAAGGCAAGACAAAGCCCCGCGCCGCAATCCAATGGCGTAACACTTGCGCACAATGCGCTGGCGCCAAACTTAATAAACGACACACAGACAACGTATCGGCCTGCTGACCGGCACAGGCTTGTACGCTATCGTGTAACAATGTGTCCAACAGCGCACTGTCTGCGGCGCAATGATTTGCTACACGCGCCAAAGTCGCGCCGACACTAGGCCAGCGTATCGCCAATTGCGGCAAAATGTGCTGCCGCAAAAAATTCCGCGTAAACCGCTGATCTTGATTACTGCTATCTTCGATCCATGTTAATTGATGCCGCGCGGCATACTGCAATACTATCGCGCGCGTGACGGATAAAAAAGGCCGCACCTGCCAACCCGCGCCGAGCGATTTTTGGAGCGGCATCGCCGCCAATCCTTTCATGCCCGCGCCGCGCAATAATTGTAACAATACCGTTTCAGCTTGATCATCTTGTTGATGCGCCGTCAGCAATACATCGCCAGGCGCCAAATGATGAATGAAGCGTGCATAGCGTGCGTTTCGTAATACTTCTTCTATATTTTTATCATCAAAATTATCAATCGTTAACGTGTCGCTGCTAAAACGCACGTGTAATGCGTGCGCAACTTGCGCACAATGCCGCGCCCAGTCCGCCGCTGCTGGATGGATATCATGATTAATATGAATCGCCTGCAAAGAAAAGGGTACACTTTGGCGCAGACAACTGGCGACGTGTAATAACACGTGTGAATCCACGCCACCACTATACGCCACCCAAAAGCGCGTACCCTTTGGATGGGCACGCACTGTCTGCGCCAGCAGGTCAGCTAGGATAACCATATGACATCAGGCGTTGATAGCGTTGCTCAATTAATTGATTGACGGGCAGCTGACGACATTGCGCCAGTTCTTCCAAAATCGTTTTTTTCAACGAAGCTGCCATCACATCCCAATCACGATGCGCCCCACCCAAAGGTTCAGGAATCACGCGATCAATTAAGCCCAATGCTAAATTTTTTTCTGCGGCAACACCCATGGCTTCGGCGGCTTGTGGTGCTTTATCCGCACTTTTCCATAAAATTGATGCACAGCCTTCGGGTGAAATCACTGAATAAATGGCATATTGCAACATCATCACGCTGTCGCCGACACTGATGGCTAACGCGCCGCCCGAACCGCCTTCACCAATGACGGTGCAAATAATCGGCGTACGCAAACGCGATAATACCAATAAATTACGTGCAATCGCTTCACTTTGATTACGTTCTTCCGCCCCAATACCCGGATAGGCGCCAGGCGTATCTATCAACGTAATAATGGGCAAGTGGAATTTTTCAGCCATTTGCATTAAACGCAACGCTTTACGATAATCTTCAGGTTGCGGCATGCCAAAATTACGGCTGATTTTTTCTTGCGTTTTGCGACCTTTTTCATGCCCCATCACCATCACCGGCTGACCGTCCAAGCGGGCGAGCCCGGCAACAATAGAGGAGCCTGCGGAAGTCGCACGATCGCCAGATAATTCATCAAAATCCGTAAAAATTCGCTCGATATAGTCGATAGTATGCGGCCGCTGCGGGTGGCGCGCTAATTGTGTCACTTGCCAAGGCGTCAATTTAGCAAAGATTTGCCGTGTCAACTGCTGGCTTTTGATTTCCAGACGACTGATTTCTTCTGTGATATTCAGGTCTGCGTCTTTTTCAACCATGCGCAGCTCCTGGATTTTCGCCTCCAGTTCCGCAATGGTCTGTTCAAAATCAAGGAAGTTCAGGTTCATAGCAATCGTCAAGCCTTAAAGTGAAGTGACGAATCATACCTGAAATAGCACCTGTAATGCCAGCCATGCCAAAGCACAGCACTTATCACCGACATTCCAAGGATCCGTCTTTTTTGATAACTCTTCGTTAAAAATGCGTTTTAAATGCTCATTTACTTGCGTGTAAACTGCGCTTTAAAACGCATTCTTGCCTCGATTTATACAAAAAATACAGATCCTTGGAATGCCGGTTATCAACCTATGCCTAATTTGAAAATGAAAAAACGGGCATCGCCGGCCGCGGACTTGAGGGATGCTCTTTTATGACCTCATAACGACCCACTAACTTTTCTGACGGAGGCGGCGTAAATATTTTAGGATCACTAATAGAAGCTTTTTTGGGTATTTTTTTTCCGGGTACCGGACTTAATACAGGCTCGCCTTCAGGCGAAACGCACACCTTAGCCACCATATTCTTCGCATGCTTTTCATCGTCAGGATGATCCTGGCGCACGACCACCGACCCTGAGCTACTCTCATCAAGCGCTGTAACTGTCCCCGCGCCATCGATGCTCACTCTGAGATTTTCATCACTACTGTTGGGACTTGTCTGCGCACTGGCTGTCACACCCATCAATTCATTCACTTCATTCGGATCTTGCGCACGAGGCGCTTTTTTACGCCAACAGCAACACAATGCCGCCCAAGTAGACTGGGTAGATACCCTATTATGTTTATCGCTATGTTGCATGCCATTCTCCTGATTATTATTATGCTTGTACAGCTTACCCCCCGTACCTTAACAAAAAATTAACCCTTGATCTTTATCCACTCGCCCTCATGATGGTAGTAAGACATAACATTATGAGGATACTCACATGCGTATGGATAAACTCACCAGCAAATTTCAAGCCGCACTTGCTGACGCCCAATCGCTCGCACTTGGCAAAGATCATGCCGTCATCGAACCCGTCCATGTATTAAAAGCCATGCTTGACCAGCATGATGGCAGTCTCCGCCCTATTTTGGTTCAAGCCGGCAGCAATCTGGCCACACTGCGCAGCCAACTCGATGCCGCCATCGACCGCTTACCGCAAGTCACGGGCACCGCGGGTGACATTCATGTCTCAAATGATTTAAATCGTTTATTAAATCAAACCGACAAATTGGCGCAACAACGTAAAGACCAATACATTTCCAGTGAATTATTTTTATTAGCCGCCATCGAAGACAGCGGCAGCTTGGGCGAATTAATGCGTAAATGCGGCCTCAATAAAGAAGCTATCAAAAAAGCCATCGATGCAGAGCGCGGTGGCGAAACCGTAAAAGATGCGAATGCCGAAGATCAACGCCGTGCGCTAGAAAAATATACGATTGATCTCACTGCGCGTGCCGAAGCCGGCAAATTAGACCCGGTGATTGGCCGTGATGCAGAAATTCGTCGTACTTTACAAGTGTTATTACGTCGTACTAAAAATAATCCGGTATTAATTGGCGAACCCGGCGTGGGCAAAACCGCTATCGTTGAAGGTTTAGCACAACGCATCATCAATCATGAAGTGCCTGAAGGCTTACGTAACAAACGCGTATTGGCTTTGGATTTAGGCGCATTGATTGCCGGCGCTAAATTCCGCGGTGAATTCGAGGAACGCTTGAAAGCCGTACTGCACGACCTGAGCAAGCAAGAAGGTCAGATTATTTTATTTATCGATGAATTACACACGATGGTCGGCGCAGGTAAAGCCGAAGGCGCAATGGATGCGGGCAATATGTTAAAACCGGCGTTGGCACGCGGCGAACTGCATTGCATCGGCGCAACCACGCTGGATGAATATCGTCAATATATCGAAAAAGATGCGGCATTAGAACGACGCTTCCAACGTATTTTGGTTGAAGAACCTTCTGTCCCCGATACAATTGCTATTTTACGCGGCTTAAAAGAACGTTATGAATTACATCACGGTGTAGAAATCACCGATCCTGCTATTGTGGCTGCCGCCACCCTCTCCCACCGCTATATTGCTGATCGGCAGCTGCCCGACAAAGCGATTGATTTAATCGATGAAGCTGCCAGCAATATTCGTATGGAAATTGATTCCAAACCGGAACAATTAGAACAATTGGATCGTAAAATTATTCAATTAAAAATTGAACGCGAAGCGCTCAAGAAAGAAACCGATGAGGCGTCCAATAAACGGCGCAGTAAATTGGAAGAAGAATTGAATAAATTACAACAACAAGCGGCTGAATTAGAAACCATTTGGCAACGCGAAAAATCCGCACTGCATGGCACACAAAATGTCAAAGAAGAATTAGAGCGTGCACGACTGGAATTAGAAACCGCACGCCGCGCTGGCAATTTGACGCGTATGGCTGAACTGCAATACGGTCGTATTCCAGAATTGGAAAAAAAACTTACCCACGCAGCTGAAACAGAAAAAGCTGAAAAAACTGAAAAACAAACCCCACAATTACTGCGCAGTAAAGTCACTGACACTGAAATTGCTGAAGTGGTATCACGTTGGACCCATATTCCCGTCGCGAAAATGCTGGAAGGTGAAAAAGAAAAATTATTGCGCATGGAAGATGCGCTGCATAAGCGTATCATAGGCCAAAATCAAGCCGTCACCGCCGTGAGTAATGCAATTCGCCGTTCACGTGCGGGCTTAGCCGATCCCAATCGACCGATCGGTTCATTCTTATTTTTAGGTCCTACCGGCGTCGGGAAAACTGAATTATGCAAAGCCCTCGCCGCCTTTTTATTCGATACAGAAGAAGCGGTCATTCGCATCGACATGTCAGAATTCATGGAAAAACATGCTGTTGCGCGCTTATTGGGCGCACCGCCCGGCTATGTGGGCTATGAAGAAGGCGGCTATCTTACCGAATTAGTGCGTCGTAAGCCCTACTCGGTCATCTTATTTGATGAAATAGAAAAAGCACATCATGATGTTTTCAATATCTTGTTACAAGTGTTGGACGATGGCCGCTTGACCGACAGCCATGGCCGCACCGTTGATTTCCGTAATACCCTTATTGTCATGACATCTAACCTGGGTTCAGACATTATCCAAGAAAAAGCACGCAATAGTGATTATTTGGGCATGCGTCAAGCCGTATTAGGCGTCGTTAGCCAACACTTCCGGCCGGAATTCATGAACCGCATTGATGAAACCGTCGTCTTCCATCCGCTAGATCGCGAACAAATTCATGCAATCGCTTTATTGCAGCTCGAACGTTTACGTCATCGTCTGGCCGAACGGAATTTAAAATTGGACATCTCGCCAGAAGCCCTCGACTATCTGTCAAATTCTGGTTACGATCCCGTGTACGGCGCGCGTCCTTTAAAGCGCACCTTACAGCAATATGTCGAAAACCCACTCGCCGTGGATATATTGGCAGGTAAATTTATGCCGGGCAGCCAAATACAAGTTGCATTGGAAAACGGTCGACTGCTATTCTCGACGATCGCAGCTACGGTATAATGACGCATCCGCCCCCCCCCCCACATCAAGACTGCTTGGGGGCGAGCCGTTACGTTAAACGGTATACTATTGTAATTTTCAACAAGGACACGCCACATGTATAAACACATTTTACTTGCCACAGATTTATCTGATGATACGGATTTCCTCACTGAAAAAGTGCGTGCCATGCGCGGCTTAACCGGCGCACAACTGAGCCTCGCCCATATTGTCGAACCCCTGCCAGGCTATAGCTATGCTTATCTTGGTATTGAAGATATCGAAGGCCAATTGATTGAAGAATCCCGTACTGCCTTAAAGAAAATGGGCGAACAATTATCCGTCGATGAAAAAAACCAATGGGTTGAAGTCGGCCCCACTAAATCGCGCTTGCTCGAATTAGCCAGTAATATTGACGCTGACCTCATTGTCTGCGGCAGTCATGGTCGCCATGGCTTGTCATTATTATTAGGCTCCACCGCAAACGCCATTTTACATGGCGCTAAATGCGATGTATTGACTATACGTTTACCAGAAGAGTCTTAAAGTATCTACTACAAAAGATAGGGTAGGGGAACTGAGTACACAGCAAACTGCATGAGATGAGCGTCAGAGGGGGAGAATAGCGCTCTCCCCCTCTGACAACTCCCCCATCGCCAACATCTACCCTACTCTAGTAGGGGATACGTCTTAAATAATATAGCTTCTCAAAAAAATCTTTTGGCATTTCGCGGTGGGGGGCTCCGGGGGGAGAATCGCGATCCCCCCCCCGGCTTACCCTTAAATTGGCGAAGCCAGTGCTGGGATTGAATGTGAGCTATTCCAACTTATTCACCTGAGAAACTATACCACATGGAATACAAAGATTATTATAAAACCTTAGGCGTTGCGTGCACCGCAACTGACGATGAATTAAAGCGCGCCTACCGTAAATTGGCGCGCAAATATCATCCAGATGTCAGCAAGGAACCTAAGGCCGAAGAAAAATTTAAAGAAGTCCAAGAAGCGTATGAAGTCTTAAAAGACAAGGAAAAACGTAACGCCTATGATCATTTAGGCGCCAACTGGAAAGAAGGCCAAGAATTCAGACCGCCACCTGGTTTTGATGGATTTTCGGGTTTTCATCAAGGTGCTGGCGGCATGGGCGGCATGGATTTTAGCGATTTTTTTGCTTCGATGTTTGGTGGCGGCCAAACCGGTGGCGATCCCTTTGGTCGCCGACAAGCACGCGGCGGCGGCCATACGGCAGCAGCGCGCGGCCGTGATGAACAAGCGCGTATTGCGATTACGTTGGAAGAAGCCTTTCATGGTGGCAGCCATACGGTCAGCTTACAAGGTAACGACCAACGCACCCTGAAAATCAATATTCCTGCCGGCATTCAATCAGGACAGAAATTACGCCTAACGGGGCAAGGTGCGCCCGGCATGGGCGGACGCAATGGTGATTTATACATTGAAATTGACATACGACCACATCAAACATTTACCTTACAGGATAAAAATATTTATTTAAAATTACCCATCACCCCTTGGGAAGCAGCACTGGGCGCTAAGATAAAAGTGCCGACATTGGCGGGCTCTGTTGAAATGAAAATTGCGCCAAACAGTCAGTCGGGTCAAAAATTACGGTTAAAAGGTCGCGGCATGCCAGCGAAAACGGGCGCAGGGGATCAATATATCGAACTACAGATTATGGTACCACCCGCCAAGAGCGATGCGGATCGCGAACTCTACGAAAAAATGGCGCAGCAAATGGCGTTTAATCCAAGATAATTGTGATTGCACTGTTCGTCATGGCAGAAAAAAACGCTACGCATTTTTATAGCGCGTCATTCTCTAAAACCGGCATTCCAAGGATCTGTATTTTTTGTAATAGATACAAAAAATACGTATCTCCTACATAAAATAGGGTAACGAATAGCGATGGGGGAGTTGTCAGAGGGGAACAGCGCTATTCTCCCCCTCTGACGCTCGTCAATGCAGTGTGCCGCGTACTTCACGCTTTCTACCCTATCTTTTGTGAGATACAAAAATACATTGGTGCGGAATGCCGGTTAAAAGATCAGCTAGTCACCGTTTCCACCGGCTTTTTCTTTGGCAAATATAAATCCGTGATCGTGCCAGCAAACATTTCCGCGGCTTGCGCAACAGTTTCTGATAGCGTTGGATGCGGATGAATCGTCAGCGCCAAATCTTCTACATCACAGCCCATCTCAATGGCCAACGTCACTTCTGCAATCAATTCGCCGGCATTGGGACCCACCGTCGCGCCGCCAATAATACGTTTTGTTTTTTCATCAAATAATAATTTCGTCAACCCTTCATCACGCCCCATCGCAAGTGAACGGCCACTGGCCATCCAGGGGAAAGAAGCTTTACCATACGCAATGCCTTGCGCTTTCGCCTCATTTTCCGTCAATCCCGTCCACGCGATTTCAGGATCAGTATACGCCACAGAGGGAATCGTCCGCGGATCAAAATAATGCTTCAAACCCGCAATCACTTCAGCCGCCACCTTGCCTTCCGGAATCGCTTTATGCGCCAACATCGGATTACCACAAATATCACCAATCGCAAAAATATGTGACACATTCGTCCGTTGTTGCTTATCCACCGCAATAAAACCACGCGCATCCACCGTGACGCCTGCTTTAGCCGCAGCTAATTGATCGCCATTCGGCCGACGCCCTACCGCACATAATATTTGATCAAAACGTTCGGGTTGCGCCGGCGCATTATCCCCTTCAAATGTCACCCATAAGCCATCTTTTTTAGCTTCAACCTGAGTGACCTTGGTTTTTAACCAAATATTTTGATAACGCTTTTGAATACGTTTATAAAGCGGTTGCACGATATCTTTATCCGCACCCGGAATAATTTGTTCCATCAATTCAACGATCGTTATTTCAGCACCGAGACCCTGATAAACCGTTGCCATTTCCAGGCCAATGATACCGCCGCCAATCACCAACATACGGCCATCTGTTTTAGCCAGTTCCAGTGCGCCGGTTGAATCAATAATACGCGAATCTTCTGGTAAAAAGGGCAGTTTCACTGGGCGTGAACCCGCCGCAATAATCGCATGCTCAAAACGAATCGCGGTATCACCCACGCTGAGCGTTTTATCCGACGTGAATTGCGCCACACCACGCACAACTTCAACTTTACGTTGTTTAGCTAAGGTTTTTAAACCACCCGTCAAACGTGTGACGACTTTATTTTTCCAATCACGCAGTTTTTTGGTATCAATTTTAGGTGTAGCAAATTCAATGCCAAACGCCGCCATGTCGTGCGCTTCATCCAGCACTTTCACAGCGTGCAATAATGCTTTGGAAGGAATGCAGCCCACGTTTAAACAAACGCCACCGAGACTTTCTTCTCGTTCCACTAAAATCACTTTTTTACCTAAATCCGCAGCACGAAATGCCGCAGTATAGCCGCCAGGACCACTGCCAATGACAACAACTTCAGTTTGTAATTCAGCCATGCTCTGCTCCACCTAAATTAATAATTTACGTATATCGGATAGTTTCTCAGTTAAATACACCATAAAACGTGCGCCATCTGCGCCATCAATCACACGATGATCATAGGATAATGACAGCGGCAACATTAATCGCGGCACAAACGTGCCATTTTCATATACCGGTTTGAACGATGATTTCGACACGCCTAAAATAGCAACTTCCGGCATATTCACAATCGGTGTAAATGCCGTGCCACCAATGCCGCCTAAACTCGAAATCGAAAAACAGCCACCCTGCATGTCACCAGGCAACAGTTGCTTTTTACGCGCTTTATCGCTCAACACCGCTAATTCTTTTGCAAGCGTCGCCAAGCCTTTCTGATCCGCATCACGAATCACCGGCACCACCAAGCCATCCGGTGTATCCACGGCCACGCCAATATGAAAATATTTTTTCAATACCAAATGATCGCCACCGGCATCGAGTGACGCATTAAACTGCGGAAAATGTTTAAGCGCTGCCACCACCGCTTTAATAATAAAAACTAAAGGCGTCAGCTTAACACCTTGTTTTTCCAATGCGGCTTTTTCATTTTGACGAAATGCTTCCATCTCAGTAATATCCGCTTCACCCATTTGGGTAATGTGCGGCACCAAGATCCAATTACGATGTAAATTTTTGCCCGATATTTTTTTAATACGCGTCAGTGGCGTAACTGCCACTTCACCAAATTTAGCAAAATCAATCACCGGCGCGACAGGCAATCCCGCCCCCACGCTGCCATTGGCAACTAAAGCTAATTTCGCCTTCACATAATTTTCAATATCTTCTTTCAAAAGACGGGTTTTAGGACCTGTCGCCGTCACTTCTGCTAAATTGACCCCTAATTCACGCGCCAACTTACGCACCGCGGGGCCTGCGTGCACGTCACCACTTCCTACGGGCGCTACGTCTGGCGTCACGACTGGCGCTACGACTGGCGTCACGTCTGACGTCACGACTGGCGCTGCCACCACAACAGGGGCAGCGATTTCTTTTTCTATTGTTTTTTCAGGTATTTTAGCTGTTGCCGCACGATCAGCCGTATGTTCCAGCGTCAAAATCGCTGCGCCTTGCGCAATTTTGTCCCCCACACGCACTTTTAAATGACGCACCACACCCGCCGCCGTCGACGGCACTTCCATCGTTGCTTTATCAGATTCCAACGTAATCAGCGGTGTATCGATATTCACTTTATCGCCGGGCTTAACGAGAATTTCAATGACATCGACTTCACCTGCACCGCCAATATCGGGTACAACAATATCTAGATCTGCTGTTGACATTCACACACTCCTTCACACAGTAACAGGGTTAGATTTCACGGCATCAATGCCAAATTTTTTTATGGCTGTCTTGACATCCGCCGTCGTCAACTGATCTTCTTGCCATAAAGCTTGCACGGCCGCCATGGCAATATGATAACGATCGACTTCAAAGAAATGACGCAGTTTTTCACGCGTATCACTGCGACCATAGCCGTCCGTTCCCAACACCGTATAGGGACGCGGTACAAATGCACGGATTAAATCGGGCAACGCACGCACATAATCACTGGCCGCAATAACAGGACCTGGATGATTGTCCAGACACTGCGTCACATACGCTTGCTGCGGTTTTTTATCAAATACAAAACGATTTTCACGCTCACAGGCTAAACCATCACGACGTAATTCGCTGTAACTGGTCACACTCCACACATCCGCTGACACGGAAAATTCTTTTGCCAATAATTCTGCCGCAGCCAACACTTCACGTAAAATTGCACCACTCCCAAATAATTGTACGCGTAAATTTCCTTTACCCGACTGCAATAAATACATACCACGCACAATACCGTCAGCTGCACCCATAGGCATTGCCGGTTGCGCATATTTTTCATTCATCGCCATTAAATAATAAATGACATCTTTTTCCTGCGTATACATTTCATTGAGGCCATGCTGCATAATAACGGCCATTTCATAACCAAACGCTGGATCATAGGCACGACACGATGGCACAGTCGATGCGGTTAATAAACTGGTACCGTCTTGATGCTGTAAACCTTCACCTTCCAAGGTCGTACGTCCCGCCGTCGCACCAATCAAGAAACCGCGCGCGCGCATATCACATGCTGCCCAAATTAAATCGCCGACCCGCTGAAAACCAAACATAGAATAATACGTAAAAATCGGAATCATCGGCACTTGATGGGTAGAATAAGACGTTGCCGCAGCAATCCATGACGCCATGCAACCCGCTTCGGTAATGCCTTCTTCCAGCAATTGACCGTCTTGCATTTCGCGATAATAGGCCAATTGTGATTTATCTTCTGGCGTATAATGCTGCCCCGCATGCGCATAAATACCGATTTGACGGAATAATGCTTCCAAACCAAAGGTGCGTACTTCATCCGAAAAAATTGGCACGATACGCGAACCGAGCGTCTCATCTTTCAATAACACATTTAAAATGCGTCCTAACACCATTGTGGTTGACAGTACGCGATCGCCCGAACCTTGTAAAATTGCATTAAATGCCGTGAGATCTAACGTTTTGAGTGGCGCTTTAGGCACTAAACGTGCCGGCAAAAATCCTGTCAACTTTTCACGTTGCGTGTGTAAATATTTTACCGCAGGATCGTTTTTACCAGGATGATAAAACTCCAATTTCTCTAATTGACTGTCTTTTAATGGCAAATTAAAGCGATCGCGAAATGTTTTTAATTCATCCAACGACATTTCTAATTGATTATGCGCAATATTGCGACCTTCCGCATTGCGGATGCCGAGACCATAGCCTTTAACCCCTTGCGCTAAAATGGCAACGGGACCTTTGTATTCACGCGCCACTTGATAAGCCGCATAAATTTTCAGCGGATCATGTGCGCCGCGATTGAATGTTGCCAAGGTGTCGTCTGATACATCCGCTAATAATGCGCCAATCGCTTCATTATCACCCACCAATAATTCACGTAATGCCGCACCCCCGCTGACATACGCTTGTTGCAACTGACCATCACAGATTTCACCCAGACGCTTGATCAATAAACCTTGTGCATCACGGGCAAATAACGCATCCCATTGGCTATCCCATAGTACTTTAATGACATGCCAACCCGCACCGCGAAATACACTTTCTAATTCTTGCACGATCTTGCCATTGCCACGCACCAAACCATCGAGACGTTGCAAATTACAATTGACAACATAAACAATATTATCCAAAGCTTCACGCGATGCGACCGTCAAGGCACCCACGGATTCCACTTCATCCATCTCACCATCGCCAGTAAATATCCATACTTTGCGATTATTAGCGGCAATTAACTTGCGATTTTCAAGATATTTTAAAAAACGGGCTTGATAGATCCCTTGTAATGGCCCGAGTCCCAGTGACACCGTTGCAAATTGCCAAAAATCGGGCATGAGCCACGGATGCGGATAAGAAGATAAACCCACGCCATCCACTTCCTGACGAAATTTTTCGAGATTTTTTTCACTCAAGCGTCCTTCTAAAAATGCACGCGCATAATTGCCTTCCGAAGAATGCCCTTGGAAATAAATGAGATCGCCTGGCGCACCTTGCTTCGCACCCCGAAAAAAATGATTCAAACCGACTTCGTACAGCGTAGCAATGGATGCGTATGACGCCAAATGTCCACCAACACCACCCGCAGATTTTTTAGCGCGCAACACCATGACGATTGCATTCCAACGATTAATCGCTTCGATACGCGCTTCTAATGCACGATCACCCGGCATGTCGGCTTGTTCGGCAAGTGACAGCGTATTCGCATAGGGTGTCGATAAGGCGCCCGCGGCACCCCCAACGCTCACACCCGCTTGATGCGCGGCAGCAAATACCTGTGACAAAATAAATTGGGCGCGCTCCGCGCCTTCATATTCCACTAATGAAGCAAAAGCATCTAGCCATTCAAGCGTTTCAACTGGATCATGGTCTGATAAGGTCTGGGTCATAAGATTTTCCACGTTCATTCTATTTTAAGATAGCGCCCATGCGCGATGCGTATGTGGGGCGCGCACATTCTAACCTGAAATGATCAGCACCACCAACGCTAAAAATACCAAACCGATGATAAAAACGCGATCTAGCAAGGCTAAGGCTTGACCTGATTCATCTGGCGTATCGCCTGGCGGCTCAGCCGTAAGCGATAAAGCAGCTGCGCCACATTCCATCAAAAGAATATCATTAGCTGAAATATCCGCCAACGCATGCTTTTTGAAAGCGGCCAATACGGCTGAAAAATGACCGGCCAATGCGCACAATAAAACAAAAATGCGTATAGGCAGCCAATCTAACCAGCGCCGCGCTGTCAACGCCGGCAAGGTAAAAGGGGCATCATTATCCGCAGACAAAGCTGTCATACGATAAAGCACGGCACCCAACGGACCCAACAGACAAAACCAAAATAATACGGCAAACAAACGTTCATGCGCGATTAAAAAAAGTGAGCGATCCACCCGTGCTTTGTCATGCTCAGGGGAGACAGCGGCGAAATCGACCCATAAATTAGCAGGACCCAAGCAATATAGAAGTGCCACAAGATCCAATAATAATACGGGAAAATTATAAAATCGGCCGACGAGGAGATGCTGACACACACCCACCACGATCAATACCAGTGATACAGAAAATAATAATAGCAAGGCAGGTGAGCGCACTCCAGGCATATTTTGCCAAGCACGTTGATAAGGCGTCAGCCAACGCCAAGCACGTAAATGCCCCCAATGGAAAAAACGTTCAATCAACAATGACAGTAGCGCGAGAATAAATGTCATGGCCGTAATCCTTCTAATTACCTAACATTGGCGGAGCCCATGGTGATATTTCACTAGGCCATTCCAATTTACTTATCTGAGAAACTATAGATACCCGAAATTAGTATCCGGTAATTGACGGCGCATGGCAACATGCGCTACGCTTCTCGGCTTTATACATGAAGACACCTTATGCATGCCGATGCCATTCAACAGCTCATTGAAACGGGGCTTAGCCCCTGTCAAGTCACCGTAGAAGGTGAGGATGGCGTTCATTTTAAAGCCATTGTGACCGCAGCCTCCTTTGCCGGTAAAACCCGCATTCAACAACAACAAATGGTTTATGCGACGCTAGGCAACCGCATACATGACGGCACCATTCATGCCTTATCTGTCAGCACACGGATACCCAGTTGATGGATAAATTACGTATACATGGCAATGTACCGCTTAATGGCGAGATCAGTATTTCTGGCGCCAAAAATGCAGCCTTACCTATCCTGGCTGCAACGTTATTGTCGCCCGGCACCATTCATATCAGAAATATTCCGCACTTACAGGACATCAGCACCATGCTGAGCCTGTTAGGTCAAACCGGTGTCAAGCTGACGCTTGATGAACGCGGCAATGTACAAGCGGATGCCAGTGCAGTTGTATCATGGCATGCACCCTACGAATTAGTACGCACCATGCGCGCCTCCATTCTCGTATTAGGCCCTTTACTCAGCCGGTTTGGCGCAGCGGATGTATCACTGCCAGGCGGCTGCGCGATTGGTTCACGCCCCGTTGAACAGCATTTGAAAGGCTTGCAAGCCATGGGCGCTAAAATTCAAGTTGAGAATGGCGATATTCGCGCACGCTGTCGTGGCCGGCTACGTGGCGCAAGTATTGCCATGGAAATGGTGACTGTCACCGGCACAGAAAATTTAATGATGGCGGCAACTTTGGCTGAAGGTCAGACGATATTGCACAATGCCGCGCGTGAACCCGAAATTGTCGATCTTGCTAATTTCTTAATTGCCATGGGCGCCAAAATCCATGGCGCTGGCAGCTCAACCATTACGATTGAAGGCATAAAAGAATTAGCGGGTTGCAGCCATCAAATTATGCCAGACCGCATTGAAACCGGCACATATCTAGCGGCTGCCGCCATTACGCGTGGCCGCATACGCCTTAATAATACGCAACCTGCTTTATTAGAAGCGGTTTTGCTGAAGCTCTCTGAGGCCGGCGCCAGTATTGAAACGGGTTCTGACTGGATCAGCCTCGATATGCATGGCAAGCGACCGCAAGCTGTCAGTCTTGCGACAGCGCCTTATCCGGCATTTCCGACGGATATGCAAGCGCAAATGATGGCATTAAACACTATCGCTGAAGGTACCAGCACCATCACCGAAACTATTTTTGAAAATCGCTTCATGCATGTGCAAGAATTGCAACGCATGGGGGCAGATATCACACTGAAAGGTTCAACGGCATTGTGCAAGGGCGTGGAAAGTTTGCATGGTGCACCCATTATGGCGACTGATTTACGTGCTTCTGCAAGTCTCGTACTCGCTGCATTAGCGGCAGTCGGCGAAACCTGTATCGACCGAATTTATCACATCGACCGTGGCTATGAATGCATTGAAGAAAAATTATCTCAATTAGGCGCACGCATTCAGCGTGCAACGATGTAAACGCTGAAATCGCATCGCAGAAAGTCGGCGGTTTTTTTAACAGATTAGCGTAGGATGTAAAGCAGGATAAGGCCCTGCGCATAAATAACTTTGACAGATTGCGCCCAGCGTGGTGTCAGATATAAGCGTACCGGAAGAAGAAAAATCGCAGGAATACTGAAGTATTTCGAGGTTTT
>VFKI01000058.1 GCA_009885665.1 Gammaproteobacteria bacterium | reverse complement strand
TACGTCAGTGGCACGCTTGATGCCGTCGACTAAAGATTCACGGCAGCCATACAAGTTGTCAAATTTGGATTTGGTGACAGAATCATTTACATTAATGGCCGGCACTTTCAGTTCATTTTTGGCATGCATTTCATGTAAGCGATGCACGCCCGTCGTTGTTTCTTCTGATAAACCGCGCACGTGTTGCAATAGGGCAGGATATTTTTCATGTAGAATGCGCGTCAAGTCACCGCCATCATCCAAAATCATGTTAGGGTGCCAGCCATCGGTGCCGTGTAGGGTTTGTTCTATACACCAATCATACTCAGCTTCGCTTTCTCCTTTCCAAGCAAATACCGGTACGCCGGTTGCGGCAATTGCGGCGGCGGCATGATCTTGTGTTGAGAAAATATTGCAAGATGACCAGCGTACGCTTGCGCCCAGCGCCGTGAGCGTTTCGATCAATACGGCGGTTTGAATGGTCATATGTAAACAGCCGGCAATACGTGCGCCTGCCAGGGGTTGCGTTTTGCTATATTGCTCACGCAAAGACATGAGGCCAGGCATTTCTGTTTCAGCAATATTGATTTCACGCCGACCCCAGTCAGCGAGCGACATGTCAGCAACGCGATAATCCTGTGTGTCAGTTGCAATGGTTGCAGTCATTGTGGTCATATGTTGAGTCCTCTTTATAAATTAGCCGCTTTACGTAAAGTGTCTGCGCGATCCGTTTTTTCCCAGCCGACGTTTAAGTCGTCACGACCAAAGTGACCGTAAGTTGCGGTAGGACGATAGATCGGTTGAATTAAATCGAGCATGCGAATGATGCCATGTGGGCGTAAATCAAAATGTGCTTCAATTAATTGCGTTATTTCTTGGTCGGGCAATTTGCCTGTCCCAAATGTTTCGACGCTGATGGAAACGGGTTCAGCCACGCCAATCGCATAAGCGATTTGAATTTCGCAGCGTTCAGCAATGTCGGCGGCGACGATATTTTTAGCGACATAGCGACACGCATAAGCGGCTGAGCGATCGACCTTGGAGGGATCCTTACCGGAAAAACAACCGCCGCCATGCCGCGCCATGCCACCATAGGTGTCGACAATAATTTTGCGGCCCGTTAAACCGCAGTCGCCGAGCGGACCGCCAATAACAAAACGCCCCGTCGGATTGATGAAAAATTTGGTTTCATCGGAGAGCCATTCAGCCGGTATGACGTGGCGAATGATTTCTTCGCGGACGGCTTCAATCAAATCGCTTTGTGAAATATTGGGATCGTGTTGCGTCGATAAGACGATGGCGGTAATGCCGACAGGCTTGCCATCTATATATCGAAATGTGACTTGGCTTTTAGCGTCAGGGCGTAGCCATGGCAAGATGCCGGCGTGGCGTAAATGTGCCTGGCGTTTCATTAATTCGTGGGCGTAATAAATGGGGGCGGGCATGAGTGCGTGGGTTTCGCGTGTGGCATAGCCGAACATTAAGCCTTGGTCGCCGGCGCCTTGTGCCTCAGCACTGTCGCGGTCGACACCTTGGGCGATGTCGGGAGATTGCTTGCCGATGGCGGATAATACGGCGCATGATTCCCAGTCAAAACCGATGGCAGAGCTATTGTAGCCGATGTCGCGGACGATATGGCGTACGATTTGTTCTATATCGACCCAGGCATGCGTCGTTAATTCGCCGCCGACCAATACCATGCCGGTTTTAATGAAAGATTCAACTGCGACGCGTGCGTGCGCATCTTGGGCGATGACCGCATCGAGGATGGCGTCAGAAATCTGGTCGGCAATTTTATCTGGATGGCCTTCCGAGACGGATTCTGACGTAAATAAAAATTCTTTTGACATGTTACAGCGCTCAATAGGATAAGATTAGCTGCCATGATAACTGAAGCGTTGTAAGGTAACCAGCGCTATCAACGGACTGATATGGTACATTCATTCTCTCGAAAATGGAGGCTGTGACTTAAATGCTTTGGATGAAATGGCTGATCGTGGTTTTTGTATTATTAATTTTATTAAGCTTAGGCAGTGCGTTGGTTGCGCTGGTGCGCGAGCGTGATGAAAAAGATGCGCGTCGCATGTTGATGGCATTGAGCTGGCGTATTGGTTTGTCACTCCTCTTATTTTTGCTGTTATTATTGTCATTTAAAATGGGCTGGATGGTGCCACATGCTATTTCGTCAACTTAGGCGGCGCCGTCAGCTCAAGCAGTTTTATTGCGCGCTGGCGGCTTTGCAGCGCAATATTTTTGCCTGTTATCTTGAAGAAGATTATCCCGAAGCACGGCATGCGTATGAAACGCGTTTGCGGCGCGCGCATCACGCAGTGTTTGCTGCGATGCAAGTATTGCGGCGTATTGAGGGTGTCGTCACGCACCATTCGATAATAAATAAATTAGCGCGTCTTTACGAAGCAGTGATTGCTTTGGGGCAATTGCGTTTACGTGTCAGTGATCGTGCATTGTTTACGGTTTGGCGCCAAGAATTATTAGCGATGACTGACGTGTTGGGTAAGATATTTCAGCAACGCAGTTGCGCGCCTTATGTCGATATGCAGTCGGATTTGCAAGCATTGCAGTATGTAAAAGAAAACCTGGAAGATGTCTATCACGGTGCGTTGCGAATCACTGCGCCAGAACCGTTGATTTTCTTGTTTTTTATTGAAGATTTGACGGCGGTGTCTGATGCGCTGACGGTGTTAGCATGATGGGGTTTGCTGCGGGCGGATTGCTTGCGCTGATTGCGTGGCTGGTTTGGCGTGCCACGCGCCGCTCAACGCGGCGGTTTCGGCGTGTCATCGGCGCCATCTTGGCGGGTCAGCAAGCGTATTTTGTCGCGCTGGTCCAGCCCTTCATGACGTCTACGGATGGTGTGTCGAATGATGCGTTGGAACGTGGTTGGTTGATGTTACCCGAGTGGGTTGCGGAACGTGGTTTTAGTCGTCACTTTCAACTAGGCTACACTTTTTTTGTGGAAAAACTGGCGCAAGTGGGTGATACCTTGTTTACCTTACATGTGCTGGCGCGTCGCCAACCAGATGCTGCCGCGATTCAGTTATTGTCACCCGAATTGCTTGCCTATACCGATCAAGTGAATACGGTTTTCACGGTGTTGCAGGCATTGATTCTGCAAACAGAATCCGCTGCGGTGGGGGAGGCGGCCCTAGCGCAATTGGCGGATTGTTTGCAGGCATTGGAAGAAAAGTTTCGTCATACGCTGCCTGTTAACCTCGAGTGGTTGGAGCATGCGCGTGATAATGTCTGTCTCGTTAATTTCCTGTATACGCTTGAAGATTTGTATTGGCAGTTGCGCCGCTTAATGCAGGCGCTTGCGTGATAGCAAGGCGTCACCATGGATTTTCTTATTGTTATTGTCTACAATGATAATGAAATAATCAACAATGAGACGTGGAGGGTGATATGGCAACGGTTAATTTTAGTGTGCCAGATGAAGTAAAAAAACGTTTTAATCATGTATTTGCCAAGCAAAACAAAAGTCATTTGATTGCTGAGTTGATGACGCAGGCGATTGAGGCGCATGAGCGGCAACAGCGACGTATTCAGGCGATTGATGCATTGCTGGCCTTGCGGGAAAAGCAAAAGCCCTCTAATGATGCCAAGGTTCGTAAAGCAAGAAAAGTGGGTCGAAAATGAAAACATTTACGATTGATTGCAGTGTAGTTGTTAAATGGTTGCTGCCAGAGCGTGAAGTGGAGGAGCAAGTGCCTAATGCGCTGCATATACTGCATTTGTTTAGGCGCAATGCGATAAAAATTTTGCAGCCCGTGCATTGGTTGGCTGAAACAGCGAGTGTGATTGTTCGCCTTGAACCACGGCTTGTCTGTCAAGGGTTAGACTTGTTAGAGGCACTGGAGTTGCCTGTTTCTAATGATATAGAGGTTTACCATGTGGCTTGTCAACTAGCGACACGCTATAAACATCATTTGTTTGATACGCTTTATCATGCTGTTGCGCTTTGTCATGGGAATTGTCAGTTTGTCACTGCCGATGAAAAGTATTATCGCAAAGCGCACCAGCGTGGCGCAATGTTGCGGTTGGCTGATTTTTCTTTTTTAGATAGCTAGCGCTAAATAATAATAAATGATTATAATGATGATACATTATCTTCAAGGTGGGCCGGTAGGATGAAAAGTCAATTAGGGTTAGGGGTGGCGTTTTCATTGCTCTGCGCTTTGTTTTATGCAATACAAACGGTTTTAATCAAGGCAACCTTGCCGCAATTACCTGCTTTGCCCGTGGTGGTGTTTGGCCAAAGTTTGGTGGCGCTCATGTGTATGCTGCCATGGTTGCTGCATTCAGCGAAGCGTCAGTCGGGACATGTGTTGGCGACCAAGCATTTTCCGTTACATGTATTGCGCGCTTCGTGTAGCCTTGGTATTAGTTATGCTTTGTTTTATGCGGTAAAATTCATTTCCGTGACACATGCTTTACTGATTTATAATATGGCGCCATTGCTGGTGCCATTGATTGCGGCAGTGTTTTTACGTAAATCCATCAATCATCGCTTATGGTTGCCCACATTGCTGGGATTTGCCGGTGTGGCGTGTGTGTTGCACCCGCAAGCGGGTACGCTGAGTCCGGCGCTGTTATGGGCGTTTGTTGCGGCTGCGTGTATGGCGTCGGGTGTGTTGACTGTGCGCGTTTTGGGGCGAACGGACAGTCCGGCGACGATTGCGATATGGTTTTTCTTATTATGTTTGGCCATTTCTGCAATTGTCGCAGCCTTTTTTTGGCAGCCGATGAGTGGGTATGCGATGGCGATTATTGTGTTGATTGGGGTGTTATATTTTCTCACGCAATATACCCTCATCATGGCGTTGCGTTATGCGAATGCGCAATTAGTGGCGGTGACATTTTATAGCTCAATTGTATTTGCGGCGTTAATTTCGTGGCGGGTATGGGGTGAAGCGCCCAGCATGTTGACAATCCTCGGCATGATATTGGTGATAGTGGGTGGGTTGGCGTATGTGATGGTTGAGCGTCGCAGTCAGGTGGTCATAAGGAATAGAGCATGTCAGTCAAGTCAGTCAAGATAGATAATTTAGCCTTGGGGGGTTGTACGCAGGGTGATGAGGAACTGAGTTATTTGGTGTGCCATGTGGCCATGTTGTGGCGCAAATTATTGAATGAACGCGTACGCGCGTTAGGGATTAATGGCATGGAGCGACGCACACTGGTGGCGGTGGCTGATTATCCTGGTGCAACGCAAATTCAGATTGCGCGCTTGCTGGATGTTGAGCCGCAAAATCTCGGGCGTGCTTTAGATGATCTGATGGCGCAAGGTTTTTTGGAAAAACGGGTTGATCCGGCGGATCGACGTGCGCGCTGTTTATTCGTGACGATTAAAGGCAAAAAACTATTAAAACGCATTCATGAGTTGAATTGTGCGCTAAAGCCCGGTATATTGACCGGCCTTGCGGAGACAGAACACCGTAAGATCGCGCAACACTTGGGCAGCATGCGTAGCAATTTGCAGGCGCTGCTGGGGAAAACTGATTGAAGAGGTGTCACATGCCAAGAGGCAGAGGGCCGCACGGGCCAAAGAAGTTAAGAAAGCGTAACAAGAATCGTTAATACCGATGCAGTGTTGAATTTATATATCTATATAATATTCTGCGCTGCTTCAGTTTTGTTGATTGCTTATTGCGACATACTCCGCCACGCTGAGCTGTTCCGGTCGTCGCGTTGCATCAATTGCTAATTTTCCCCACATCTCTTCATCTACCTTGCCTTTTAAACAATTGCGCAAGGTTTTTCTGCGTTGTGAAAAAGCGCTTTTAACGATATCCGCAAAATGTGCAAAATCTTTGGCAGGATAAGGTAATTTTTGCCACGGCACGAGGCGTACAATAGCAGAATCGACTTTTGGCGGTGGGGTGAAGGCTTCTGGTGCGACATTAAATAATGCGGTGACGGCGCAATGATATTGCACCATGACGCTGAGACGCCCATAGGCTTTGGTGCCGGGTGCGGCGGCGAGGCGGCCAACCACTTCTTTTTGTAACATAAAACACATATCATTAATTTTTTCAGCATAATTCAATAAATGAAAAATCAATGGCGTAGAAATATTATAAGGTAAATTACCGACGACTCGCAGTTGTTGGTGCGCCGTTGTAAGGGCGCCAAAATCAAATTGTAGTGCATCGGCTTGATGGATAATGAGTTCACCCATGCCCGCTGCTGCCTGTTGTAACGGCATAATTAAATCGCGATCGAATTCGACGACGGTTAATTTCCCTGCTTTTTTCAATAAAGGAAAGGTGAGCGCGCCCGCGCCTGGGCCAATTTCAACCAGCGTTTGTGCGGGCGTCGGCGCGATAACGGCAACGATTTGTTGAATGATCATTTGATCATGCAAAAAATGCTGGCCAAACCGTTTACGCAGGCGATGTGGATGCATTGATCCCTTCATTTATAAAGCTTTCTTGGCGGGATCAAAACCCTGTGCTGCGGCTTGGCTGAATAAAGCGTGCGCCTTTTGCTTGTCTGTCGCAACGCCTATGCCATGCGCGTACATTAAGCCCAAATTATATTGCGCGCTGGCGAGCCCTTTATCTGCGGCGCGTTGATACCATTGCGCTGCCGTTGCATAATTTTGCGCGACGCCACGCCCAGCAGCATACATAAATCCTAGTTGGCTCGCGGCATAGGGGTTGTTTTGTGCGGCTGATAATTGGAACCATTTAATGGCATCGGCATCACTTTGCCCTATGCCTTGGCCGAGTAAATAACGTACGCCTAAACTATATTGCGCATCGGCATTGCCATTATTGGCGGCCAGTTGAAACCATTGTACTGCAACGGGGTAATTCTTAGCGACGCCCCGGCCACTGCGATACATATAGCCGATGGCGTATTGTGCTTTGATCGATCCTTCGCGCGCGGCGGCGAGATAATAACGGAAAGCCATTTGATCATCGCGCGTTACGCCGCCATTGCCGTGTGCGTAATGGTTGCCTTGGGTGAAGAGTTGTTCTGGCGTGCCGCTGAGGTTAGCGGCGGCCGCTTCACTGCCTGTTTGGGGAAGTTGTGGCTGGCAAGCGCTGACGAATAAGCAGAGGCTAAAAAGCGCGAGTGTGACGCGTAATTTTTTCATGCGGCTTTCCTCATAATAAGATGTTGTGGGCACTATAGCAGATACGCTTACGTGATATAATCCCCGCCCCTAACTCGAGCTGGATACTGTCATGTCTCCGTTGTTGACCGATTTATATCAAATTACCATGGCGTATGGCTATTGGCGACTTGGCATGCATGAGCGGCCGGCCGTTTTTCATCAATTGTTCCGTAAGCAGCCATTTAAAGGAAATTATGCAGTGGCAGCGGGGCTGGCCAGTGTGATGGATTTTTTACGTCATTGGCATTTTAGTGAAGCGGATCTTGCCTATCTTGCTGATTTGCCGGCGCCGGCGGGCGGTAAATTATTTCCCGCAGATTTTTTGGCTTATTTACGTGAGCTGCGTTTTACGTGCGATGTTGACGCTGTCCCGGAGGGTACGTTGGTTTTTGCGCACGCGCCATTATTACGTATTACCGGCCCGTTATTACAATGCCAATTGATTGAAACCGCTTTGTTGGATTTTATTAATTTTCAAACGCTGATTGCGACGAAAGCCGCGCGCGTTTGTCAGGCGGCGGCGGGTGATCCGGTATTAGAATTTGGTTTACGTCGTGCGCAAGGGCCGGATGGCGCATTATCAGCGAGTCGTGCGGCGTATATTGGCGGTTGTATGGCAACGTCTAATGTGCTGGCTGGACAACGTTTTGACATTCCGCTGTCGGGAACGCAGGCGCATAGTTGGGTGACGGCTTTTCCAGATGAGCAACACGCATTTGATGCGTATGCCGATGTCATGCCGAATAATTTTGTTTTATTAGTGGATACGTATGACACGATACAGGGCGTTGAACATGCGATCGTTACCGCTACCGCCATGCGTAAAAAAGGCGTGACTTTGCGCGCGATTCGTCTTGATTCGGGTGATATGGCGCCTCTCAGTATTGCGGCGCGCCGTTTACTGGACGCGGCGGGTTTGCATGAGACGCAGATCATTGCCAGCAATAGTCTGGACGAGTATGAAATTATCCGCTTAAAACAAGCAGGCGCAGCAATTTCTATTTGGGGGGTGGGGACGCGCTTGGTGACGGCGCATGATCAACCGGCATTAGATGGCGTCTATAAATTGACGGCGTTGGCGTCGATGGCGGGCGATTGGGAATATAAATTAAAAATATCGGATACGGCTGAAAAAGTGTCCAATCCGGGGATACAGCAAGTGCGGCGCTATTTGCGCCAAGGCGTGCCATGCGCGGATCTTATTTATGATATACCGACGGGCGTATCGCCGCAGCAAGTGTCGTTGAGTACGCCGCATTTGACCGATGCGATTGAAGATTACGATACGTATGTCGATTTATTGCAGCCGATTTTTCGCGCGGGCACGTGTGTGTATGTGCCGCCTGATATTCATACGACACGCGCCACGGCGCAACAAGCGGTGCAAGATTTTTGCCAGACGATGGGTGAAAAAGTGTACCCAGTCGGTCTCGAAAAAAATTTACATACGATTAAATTGCAATTAATGTCACTCCAAGGTGTCAGCGTATGATGCATCGTATTCGCAGTTTTGTGCGGCGCGAGGGACGTATGACCGATGGTCAGAAGCGTGCTGTCGCCGAGTTGTTGCCGCGTTATGGTTTATCTATTACGGCAGGTGAGACGGATTTTGCTGATGCATTTGGTCGCGTTGCGCCGGTGGTGATTGAAATTGGTTTTGGCACGGGGCATTCTTTGCTGGCTGCGGCCATGCAATATCCTGACATCAATTTTGTGGGGATTGAAACGCATTTGCCGGGTGTGGGCAGTTTGTTGGCGGGCATTGAGGCGGCGGCGTTGCGTAATGTGCGCGTCTATCATGCGGATGCAGTGACGGTTTTGCAAACGTGTATTGCGCCAAATACGCTGGCGGGCATACAAATATTTTTTCCTGATCCGTGGCCAAAACGTAAGCATCATAAGCGTCGCTTGATTCAAGCTGAATTTGTTGCGCAGCTCAGTGAAAAATTGTTGCCGGGGGGTTGGTTGCATTTGGCAACGGATTGGCAAGAATACGCACAGCATATGCTGACTGTTTTAATGGCGTGTCCCACCTTGCAAAATCAAGCAGAAAGTGGGCGATACGCGGACCGTTCGTTACAACGCCCGGTGATCACGCGTTTTGAAAAACGTGGCCAGGCGGCGGGACGGCAAATTTATGAATTACAATTTGTGAAGAAAGAAGGTTGAATTTGACGGTTCACTGTTCTACTCTGTGAGCTTATTCTCACAGGGATTCATTATGAAAAAAATGCATGTAAAAAATATTCTTCGTAGTCTCATTGTTGGCTGTGTTGGCATAACGGCCGGCGCATATGCGATGGTGCCGGGCATGTATACGGGGATTGATTTGGGGCGTTCCAATGTCAAGGCAAAGCCCGCCACTATTCTGACGGATTCGTCGGTGCATGCCAGCGGGACAGGGATAGGTGAGCGTCTTTTGTTTGGTTATCAATACAGTTCTTATTTTGCGTTGGAGGGGGGTTATGCGCATTATGATGCGGCAACTTATAATGTGATTTCTATGTCGGGCACCAAGCCAGCTGTGCGTGTCAGTGCATTTGACTTGATGGGCGTTGGGACTTTGCCGATGGGCGCGAATTTTGGTTTAGAAGGGCGTGTGGGTGTAGCCTATGTGCGCGCCAGTTCATCGGGCAGCTTAGGGTGCGATGCAAATGGCGTTTGCAGCACGACGCAAAATGGCACGAAACAAGCGTTGCGGCCAGCGTTTGGCGTAGGTGTCAATTATGCTTTTAACCAAAATTGGATCGTCGATTTAATGGCAAATCGCATTGTTAAAGGTTCTGGTGTGCCGGAAGCGAATTTGTATGCGTTAGGCGTCACTTACCATTTCGCTGAGCAGTGCGGACAGTTTTTGTGTTGAAAGCCGACATTCCGCACCAAAGTATCTTTATGTAGTAGATATTATCCGACATTCCAAGGATCCGTCTTTTTTGATAACTCTTCATTAAAAATGCGTTTTAAATGCTCATTTGCTTGCATGTAAACTACGCTTTAAAACGCATTTTTGCCTCGATTTATACAAAAAATACAGATCCTTGGAATGCCGGTATTATAAAAACAATCCGACTAAATCATTCAAAAACCGGTGTCCCAACTCGGTCGCACATAATCGCTTTTGGTCTGCTATTAACAATTGTTTGTTGCGTGCTAGTGTTAATTTATCGCTAATGATATTTAATGCCAACCCGGTGCGCTGCGTAAATAAATCTGTTGTCACGCCGTGTGTTAGGCGCAGCGCATTCAGCATAAATTCAAATGGCAAGGCGTCTTGCGTGAGGGGGTGTTGATTGGCGGTGAAGTTGGGTTGTGCGGCCAAATAGGCTTGTGGATGTTTGTGTTGCATATAGCGCATGCAGCGTGCTTGACTGTCAGTGATTTTGCCATGCGCACCCGCGCCTATCCCTAAATAATCACCAAACTGCCAGTAATTTATATTATGCTGGCAGTGTTTGTCTTTTTTACGCCACGCCGAAACTTCGTATTGTTCGAATGCCGCCTCAGTTAATACGGCGTGTCCGGCCGCTTGAATCGCATATAAAACGTCTTCGCTGGGTAAAGTCGGCGGCTGATGATGGAATAACGTATTGGGTTCCAGTGTGAGTTGATACCATGATAAATGCGTGGGTTCGAGCGCCAGCGCAGCGTGTAAATCCGCCAGTGCATCGGCGACGGTTTGGTCAGGTAAGCCATGCATCAGGTCGAGATTGAAATTATTAAATCCTGCTTGCTTGGCAATTTTAACGGCTTGGAGGGCGGTGGTGCGGTCATGAATGCGGCCGAGCGCGCGTAATTTATCATCTTGTAAACTTTGTATGCCGATGGATAAGCGGTTAACGCCAGCCGCGCGGAAGCCGGCAAAATGTTTTTCATCGATGGTGCCGGGATTCGCTTCGAGGGTGATTTCGGTGTCTGCGGCCAGCGGGGCCAAGCGATCGATGCCGCGCAATACGGTATCGATGGCGCGCGGTGAAAATAAGCTGGGGGTGCCGCCGCCTAAAAAAATGCTGTGCAGTTTACGTCCGGCGAGTTGGGGCAATTGTTGGGTGAAGTCGGCCAATAAGGCGTGAGTGTATTCTGCTTCTGGCAATGCGCCGCGCGCCGCATGGGAATTAAAATCGCAATACGGACATTTGCGTACGCACCAGGGGATATGGATGTAGAGGCTGATGGGGGGTAGAGTTTGCATGCGCGCAGTATACGTTAATCGTATCTTTTGTAATAGATACTAACTTCACGTTAGAATGTTGTATTACTTTCATAGATAGGATCATATGTCATGCAAACCCGTAAACATGTCAAGGTTGCTATTACTGGCGCGGCAGGTCAAATCGGCTATGCCTTATTGTTTCGCATTGCGTCTGGTCAGATGTTTGGTATGGATACCGATGTTGATCTGCATTTATTGGAATTGCCGGCTGCGTTGCCGGGCTTGCAGGGTGTGGCGATGGAGTTGGAAGATTGTGCTTTCCCATTATTGAAAAATGTAGTGTGTACGTCTGATTTGGCCGTTGCCATGCGCGATGTCAATTGGGCGGTGTTGGTCGGGGCGGTGCCGCGTAAGGATGGCATGGAGCGCGCGGATTTGCTGAAGATTAATGGCGGCATTTTTACGGCGCAAGGTCGTGCCATCAATGACAATGCGGCGGCAGATGTGCGTGTTTTTGTGGTGGGCAATCCGTGTAATACCAATTGTTTGATTGCGATGCATAATGCGCCAGATGTACCGCGTGATCGTTTTTTTGCGATGACGATGTTGGATGAATTGCGTGCCAGAAAACAATTGGCGATCAAGGCGGGTGTTGATGTCACTGCGGTGACGCGTATGGCGATTTGGGGCAATCATTCTGCCACGCAATATCCAGATTTTTATAATGCACACATTCACGGTGCGTCGGTGACGGATAAAATTGATGAAAATTGGTTGCAAAATGATTTTATTCCGTTGATTCAAAAGCGTGGCGCGGCGGTGATTAAGGCGCGTGGCGCATCGTCGGCGGCGTCGGCGGCGAATGCGGCGTTGATGGGGGTGCATCATTTGGTGCATGATACTGTGCAGGGTGAAATCTTTTCCGTGGCACGCGCGTCGCAAGGCGAGTATGGTGTAGACGCCGGGTTGATTTATTCTTTCCCCTGTCGAACCGAAGGCGGCCAGGTGAAAGTGATTCAAGGATTTACCCATAATGCGTTTGCGCAGCAAAAATTACAATTAACCTTGTCTGAGTTGCGTCAAGAGCGTGATGCGGTGTTGGGGTTGGGGTTGATTACGGCATAAGGGGGGGGTGCTTTGGTGATCAGTGGTGCTATTTAATATCTATTAAAAAAATGAGTGACGCTACTTAGCGTGAGTGTTGTATAGACAAAATTAAAATGCAAAGATTTGTAACTCTTCAGCTGGGACTGCATTTTGCAGAAAACGGCCAGATTTAAGCCTATGTTTTGTGAGAAATGGCTGCAAAAGCGGTGCATGCATCACGGTATCCGAGCATTTTGAAGCATGTTCGCAAGAGATTGGCCAAAGATGGCTGTTCGCCTGAGGTGGCTGAGCAGTTGCTACGTTAATTATAAAATTATTTCGTACACGTCCCTTAGGCTGCGATGGACTTGCTGTAATTTTTTTTGGCAAAACGAGCCTCTTATTAAGGTAGCCTTAATGTCAGACGGTTATGATTGTGAGTGGCCTTAATGATTGCTGCTTGGTAGCAAGCGCTAAATTTATTTTTTACGGCACTTGCAGTGGTGTATGTGCATATGTGTTGTTTTTCTCCCTTTAATAAAAAAATCATTGTAAATTGCTTTTTTTCTATATGAAGATAAAAAAGATAAGAGGAAATGTTAATGTATAATCAGTATGTTTTGGTTAATCTAACCAAGCCCATTCAGGGGCTTGAGCAACAGTGGCAATTGTTCGGGATGAATGACATCGAGGGAGTGGAAAAGGCGCGGGAATTAGTTGATGTTGATACGGGCGTGGTGGGTGCTAGTTACATCGCTTCTCTTTCTATGGAGGCAGTGGAAAAAGGAAAGGCAGAAGTAAATGATGGGGAAAAGATCCCGGTTTTTGTTGTGGATGTCAATAATACTGATAATAATAAGGCAATGATGGTTAGGCTTGATTTTATCCGTTCTCTTGAACCCGTGGCTCACGGTGAAAAAGGGATGGAGGAAAAGGAAGAAAAAAAGGTAGCAAACATAGCAGGTGATTTGGATAAAAACGAAATCGAAACACTTTTTTTGAGACATATTAACATTATAAAAAATGCTTTGCCGGAATTGTATCTCATCAATCAATATAAGGCTTTTTTTGTTAAGCTAAACGATGGGAGTGAAAGTGATTTTGTTCTTTGCGTGAAAGGGCAAGATGGCGTTATTGGAATTTTCAAGGTAGATAATACCAAAAAAGAAGAACTTGAAAAAATATTTGGGGCTAAAGATGTGGCTTTTTCCGAACAAGAACTGCAGCGTATTCTTGCGGCCGTGAAAAAAAGTTCTGTCATTGTTGTTCCAGAAAATGCAGAGAGTGCCATGAAAAAAATAAAAAAAGGAAAAAAAAGAAAAGCAAACGTAAAAATAGAGGGGATGCATGATGATGACGAAAAAGGTGGAGAGGAAAATCAAGGTGGAGAGGAAAATCTAGGTACTATAACGGTCGACGAAACAGACGACGGCACTATGATGCTCAGCTGGAAGAAAAATGGCAAAAACGAAGAAAAGCTGCTGACAAAAGCGGAGTCTGCAAGTATTAAAGAAGAGTTTAAAGAAGAGTTGTCTAAGATAGGTGAAGGTGACGAGTCTGAAGATCAACAACTTATTGATAAACTAGTACAACTAGGGGATAGTCCACCACAACTTTTGCTTTCTGATTGCTCTAAGGGTGCGACTGGTTTCTTCCGCTGGGTCTTTATTGATCGGGTTAAATATACCGCTAATTTAAACAATAAGGACGGAAGAGCGATCACAGTGGTTGTTGAGCCAGTTGAAGTATGGAACTATCCCGCAGGCGTTAGATTTGGGCGTCTACGGGGGGTGTATGGCCCGTCTAAGCATGCTGCGTTAGTGACGAATCCGTATGTTACGCCATTGAGTGATGCGTCACTTAAGTTTCTTTCAGAAAACGTACGCGTCAGCGGATGGTTTGGGAAATGTAGTTTGCTTGGCAATCTACCGTTACTTATTAAAAATACTCAATCATCTATTTCGCTATATCATCCGGAAGAAAAAAAACCAAGTGGCGCTTGGGTAGAAACTGACTTAGTTAACATCGGTGGACTTAATGAGATCATCAACGAGGTCACAGCGAGTTATCTTGCTCACATTGGGCTATCGTCGTTAGAAAAAAAATCAGCATTTCTTCAGAGTGTACGCGCAGTGCGTTTTCCTAAAGTCGATAAAATAGGTGGGGAGGATGAAGAAAATAAAAGTAATAGCTGGAAGGAGTGGGCATGTAATGGGCTAAGTGATGTTTGGCATTATTACAATCCGCCATTACGTACGCCGGCAGTTAGCGGCATTTTTTCTTATTTTCATCAGCTAGATTATTCATTTTTTAAGACGCTTGGGCAGAGGGTGTTGTTAACCCATTTGTTTCAGCCATTTACTAGAGCTACTTTTGTAGCTAGTTTGGTGGGTGCCGGTGCAGCCGTTTACTTGGCGGGCAAAAATGGCGCCGGTGTTGATTTGGGTGCAGCGATAAAGAGTCCAATCAGTTTGGGCGAGGTTGGGTTTTCGGCAGCCAATGTCGCGACCGGCGACGTTGCGGTCGCTTATGCAACGGCTACACTTGAAACCTATGTAAAACCAGGCTATGGATGGCAAGCGTTTAAGGGGTATTATTTCCCTCATCATTTAAACCCCCATGGCTCAGAGCCGTTTGCTACGATATTTAACGCGCGGGCGCACGGCCGTGTATTGCAAGAGCACGCGCAATTTCCTATTACGTGGGATGCATCGCAACCAGGCGTTTACTATCCATGGGGAACGGTTACGACAGAAAACATTTCTACGTGGGATGTTGCTAGGTTGGGTAATTTTAACGGCAGTTTGCGCATTGAACTTTCGGGCACAGGGTTGAACTTTAGCTTGCCGATAGCAGCGACAGGTGCAGAGCAAGGGGCATATTATTGTGCTGATACGACAAACGGCCAATGCATTGAAATTGGGCCACAGTCGCCGGATAGCATTACACGTGCATTGAGC
>VFKI01000189.1 GCA_009885665.1 Gammaproteobacteria bacterium | reverse complement strand
GATAACTCTTCGTTAGAAATGTGTTTTAAATGCTCATTTACTTGCATGTAAACTGCGCTTTAAAACCCATTTTTGCCTCGATTTATACAAAAAATACTTCGGTGCGAAATGCCGGCATTCGTATATTTTTTATCTGACGCCGCACTTTAACGAACAACAAACGCAGCGTCAAGATAGCTTTTGCAAACACGCCTGCAACTCTAAATCTAAAGGCGCAGTCACTTTTATCACTTCTCCCGTCATGGGTAAAACAAATTCTACGCGTACCGCATGTAAAAACATGCGCTTTAATCCCGTGGTGTCTTTTAAACGCTGATCAAATGCACGATCGCCATATTTCACATCGCCCGCTAACGGATGGCCACGATAACGCGCATGCACGCGAATTTGATGGGTACGCCCAGTATGCAATACCGCTTCAACCAAGCTCGCCTCTTTAAATTTCTGCAGCACTGAAAACACGGTTAACGCAGATTTTCCCGCACGATCCACTTTCACGACGCGCTCACCGCCCGCTAAATAATTTTTTTGTAGCGCCACATCCACACGTAAGTCCTCGGGTCGCCAATGGCCTAACGTAAGCGCTTGATAGACTTTATGCACCTTGCCTTCACGTAATAAGCCATGCAATTCGCGCAGTACACTACGCTTTTTGGCGATAATCAAACACCCTGAAGTATCTGCATCGAGACGATGGGCTAACTCTAACAGCTTCAATTTAGGATATAAGTCACGCAACGCTTCAATCACGCCGATCTTGACTTGGCTGCCACCGTGCACCGGAATACCGGCGGGTTTGTTTAACACTAACAAACGCTCATCTTCATATAGAATACGGCTGGCCAGCAGCGTCAGTAGAGAGTCACCGGCGCGCACCGGCGGTGCGGTTTCTGCTTGATAGACGGGTGGAATGCGCACACTATCCCCTGCTTGTATGCGATAGGCCACATCGACGCGCTTTTTATTGACCCGCACTTCACCTTTACGGATCAGGCGATAAATACGCGTCTTGGGAATTTTCTTAAGCGCCGTAAGCAAAAAGTTATCAATGCGCTGCCCGGCATAATCCGCATCTATTAGGATAAAACGTACTGCTTGCTTCTCTATCATATTGAACCCTATTAAAAACCCTGATATAGTCGACGGAAGAATTTATGGGATGCCTGCCAGCGTAACCAAGATAGCGCAGGGATCCAGCACGGACGAGGCGTAGTTTAATCGCCGCTCATCCATAAGGCCAGCATATACTGAATATTGATTGCGCTCCGCCACTTTGAAACTTTAAAACGCAAAAGCAACGCGAAATAGGATTACCTAAAGGTAAAAGTGTGAAGGAACGCCTTAGTTATTGAAAAGGTGAACATGAAAAGAATGCTTGTTAACGCAACTCATAAGAATGAAGAGTTGCGGATAGCGCTGGCCGATGGTCAGCGCTTGTATGATCTGATTATTGAATCATCCGCGCGCGAACAAAAACAATCTAACATTTACAAAGGCCGCGTTACACGCATCGAGCCCAGTCTCGAAGCGGCATTTGTCGATTATGGCGGCGACCGCCACGGCTTTTTATCACTCAAAGAAGTGGCGCGCTCTTGTTTCCGCCCCAATTATGTCGATGATGGCAAACGTCTCGCCATCAATGAAGTCTTAGAAGAAGGTCAAGAACTGGTTGTGCAAATCGATAAAGATGAGCGCGGCACTAAAGGTGCGGCACTCACCACCTTTATTTCTTTGCCTGGCTCTTATCTGGTCTTAATGCCCAACAATCCACGCGCCGGTGGCATTTCGCGCCGCATTGAAGGGGATGAACGCTCTAGCTTACGTGAGAACCTTGCTGCACTCAATCTGCCGGAAGGCATGGGTGTCATTGTGCGTACTGCGGGTAGCGGCAAAAATCTTGAAGAATTGCAATGGGATTTAGATATCTTATTGCGTCACTGGGAATCCATCCGCACAGTGACTGAAGAACGTCGCGCACCTTTCCTGATTTATCAAGAAGGCAGCGCTGTCATTCGTGCAGTACGTGATTATTTGCGCAAAGATATCGATGAACTGCTCATTGATCATCCCGATGTCCATGCCGATGTATTAGCGCACATTAATTTAGTGCGACCCGATTTTGTGTCGCGCGTCAAACTGTAT
>VFKI01000149.1 GCA_009885665.1 Gammaproteobacteria bacterium | reverse complement strand
GTAACCATTCAGCACAATCTTCGAAAAATACCAGCGAGGCCAGATGCAACCTGACTTTGCGCGATGGGGGATTCTTAAGGGGGAGAATCGCGATTCTCCCCCTTAAGTGGCGTCAGGCGGGCGAGCTATTTGCCCGACTAGCCATCTGAATAGTTAAGAATTCGTTTTTATTTGATAACGCTTCGTTCAATCACTCAAGCCACAGCGGCAATGGGCGCTATTTCTCCCGTTACGGCTTCTGCGCCACAACTGGCTAATAATTCTTTCAATAAAGCCGCCAGCACATCTGACATAATCAAAAAATCCGCATCGAATTGTTGCTGTGCACTTTCTGCTTCCATTTCGGCGGCTTGCGCGGTAACTTCATCTTGATAGCGGATGCCTTGTAATACGAAGGGATCGGCTAAGGTGAAGCTCACTTGATCTTGCCAGTTCAGTGCCAACTGTTTGATATGGCAACCACTTTGCAATAAATTTTGAATGGCATCGGCAAATAAATCCTGTTGTCGACAACGGATAATGCGCCCCGTCGCTGCGGGATCTTGTAATACCCCTGCCGTTTCAATGGAAAATGCCGTAGGATAGTCGCGTTGTGCCAACCAATGCGTCATTTGTGCGGGCAAGTGTGCCACTTGCAACGGTTGTACATCTGCCGTAATCGCTTGTTTAAAACGCTTGATAAATTCAACTGCACTGCGTGTTTGTGTTGAACCTAACACGAGCCATTGCTGACGCGTATCGATGTAAGCATACACTTTGCTGTAACGACTAAAAGCACGTGGTAACAGCGTCATAATGATTTCATCTTTTAACGCATATTTTTGTTTTTGACGCATTTTACGATCTTCTTCGCGTTCGATTTTCTTGATACGCTCGAGTAGTTGATGGCGCACCACGCTGGCAGGCAAGATTTTTTCTTCGATTTGCAAGCATATCATGCTGCAACCATTGAGTGTGCGTACCAATGGCGCATCTTCTTCATCGCTATGCGGTGAAACCCAGCCAGTGCTCATCGGTAATGAAGGCAAGCAAGGCGTAAATGCATGTGCCGCCAATTTATCTTGTAGCGCTTCATTGGATAAACGTAATGTTTCACCCAATTCTAATACTTGTAATTGTCTGAACCACATAATAATCACTCCATCCTTATCTGATAAATGGTAACTGCCGCACACGCTCGCAGATAAGGCAGAATAGTGAAGCAATTCGTGCTGGGATTCAAGCGCTATCGTGAGCACGCGCGGGACGCATGCCCACGCTTTTTTATCAATGCGCGTCACCATCTAACATATTGACATATTCAAAAATATGAATATAATGCCGCCTATGGACATCGTCACGATCCTCAAAGCATTATCCAACCAGAAACGGCTTGCACTGCTGGCATGGTTGCGTGAGCCGGGCAAGCATTTTTATCACCATCAGGGTGGCATGGATGGCCATGAGGTGTGCGTCGGTTTGATTGAACAAAAACTTGGACTTTCGCAGTCCACCACATCAAAGTATTTGGCGCAGTTGCAGCAAGCCGGCTTAGTCACAGCGCGTCGTCAGGGTCAATGGACTTATTATCGCTACAATTGTGAAGCAATTGATGCTTTTATGAAAGCACTTGGTAAGCAGCTTTGAACTGATTTTTTTACTGTAATATATTCATTTTATTGAATATATGAATTAATAAAGGTGAACGCAATATGTCGATGTTATTTACGCCCATTACTGCCGGTGAGTTATCATTGCCCAATCGAATTATTATGGCGCCATTGACGCGCGCTCGCGCAGGGGAAGACCGTATTCCTAATGCAATGATGGCAAAATATTACGCTGATCGCGCCAGTGCCGGTTTGATTATTACGGAAGCGACTTCAATCTGTCCGATGGGTGTTGGTTATGCCAATACACCCGGTATTTGGTCGCAAGCGCAAATAGCAGGTTGGCGTTTAGTGACAGATGCTGTGCACCAAAAAAACGGGCGCATTTTATTGCAATTGTGGCATGTCGGTAGGGTGTCTGACCCCCTATTTCTGAATGGGGAATTACCGGTCGCGCCAAGTGCGATCGCACCCGCTGGGCACGTCAGTTTAGTGCGACCACAAAAATCTTATACAGTTCCGCGCGCCTTACGTATTGAAGAAATTCCGTCAATTATAGCCAGTTATCGAAAAGCGGCAGAAAATGCCAAGATGGCAGGTTTTGATGGTGTGGAAATCCATGCCGCCAATGGCTATCTGCTAGATCAGTTTTTACAGGATAAAACCAATAAACGCGACGATCTGTATGGCGGTAGCATAGCAAACCGTGCCAGATTATTGTTGGAAGTTGTTGATGCCATCATACCTGTATGGGGGAGTGGGCGTATTGGCGTTCATCTAGCGCCACGCTGCGATGTACATGATATGGGCGATTCTGACCCACTGGCGACATTTGGATATGTCGCTAGCATGCTTGGAAAACGCAATATCGCTTTTATTTTTGCGCGCGAATGTCAGGGAGAAGGCTATATTGGTGATCAGCTCAAACACGCATTTGGTGGCGTTTACATTGCCAATCAGGCACTGACTCAAGATGCAGCAGAACAGTTACTACAGTCTGGCAGCGCTGATGCAGTATCGTTCGGAAAATTATTTATCGCTAATCCGGATCTGCCAAAACGATTTTTATTAAATACGGCGTTAAATACGCCAAATCCGGAAACATTTTATACCCCAGGTGAGCAGGGCTATAACGATTATCCTGCTTAAGTGGCGTCACGCCGGCGAGCTATTTGCCCGAGTAGCCATCTGAATAGTTATCATTATTATTCGTTAG
>VFKI01000121.1 GCA_009885665.1 Gammaproteobacteria bacterium | reverse complement strand
CTCGTATATTGTGATGCATGCGCCGCTTTTTCATCCATTTTTCACAAAACCTTGGCTCAAATCTGGCCGTTTTCTGCAAAATGCAGCCCCAGCTGAATAGTTACCTTTTTGAGTTTGTTTTTCGCTAACCTATTGTTTTTTAATATATTTTATTTTTTCCGGCTTGCTTGTCAGTGTTATTTATTCGTCGCGCCTTAGCCCATACGCCGCCAAGACCAACCAAGACAGGGCGCTGGCGACCCGTCTTCATTAAAAGACTCATATAAAGTTCTAGCACGACGCTCTTTCTGAATGATGTCAGTCAACTGATCAAGCAATCGCGCACCACGACTTTTATGAGAGAACACGCCAAAAGTGATTAAACCAAGCATTTTTTTTGCTTGCACAATAGGTGTTTTATCCCGCTGCACCACAAGCGCGGACTTATTATCTTGATTCCCCACCAGCTTCTCTAGCGCCCTCGGCCAATCTCCATCTTTATGCTCGAGCAAGCATTGGGTAAATTTTTTTACGACGCGGAACTTCCACTCGGGTGTGCCGTCTTCTCGACGTGTAATTTTTTTTTGCCCTGTTTCTGTTTCTTTATTAAGCTCACGCTCCCAAAGCGCTAATTCGCCTAAGCATGCTAACAAAGCGTGTTGATACCACGTCGATGGATTACTTGTTTTTTCTTGCGCTTGCAACTGCGCAAGCTGGCCAGAATAATCAATCTGTTTTTCATCCAGAGATTGAATTGCACTTTCTTGCCATTCTTCCTTTTTCTCTTCTTGCATGGAGAGCAATCCTGTCCCTTAATCCCTGAATCCCTTAATATAACTTTTCCCGCGCCATGTGTTCTGCCACAGCATGCGTTGGTAAACCTTGCTGCTGCGCACGCATAAAAATTTCCATTAAAATGCCGTAAATATTGCCAACCTGTTCAGTCGCAATCATGACATCGGCATGATCATAAATTGCTGCCACATAAATCAAACCGCCCGCATTAATGACAAAATCAGGCGCATATAAAATACCTCGCTCCCGTAGTAGCTCACCATAACGATGATGCGCTAATTGATTATTGGCAGACCCAGCCACAATCGACACAGGTAAATGCGCCACCGTCTGACGATTTAAAGTGGCACCTAACGCACACGGCGCAAAAACATCCGCTTTTACCGCATAAATTTCATCGGGCTCAACTACGGAAACGCCAAACGCATCCACACAACGCTGCACATTCAATGGATTAACATCGCAGATCGTCAACCGCACGCCCAATTCATGTAATTCTTTCGCTAAAAAATAACCAACATGCCCCACACCCTGAATCGTGACATGCAAACCCTCTAAACTATTTTTATTTAAATGAAAACGCACCGCTGCTTCTATCCCGCGGCGCACACCATGCGCAGTATGCGGTGAAGGATCATGTGCAAAGCCGCTGCGTGAAGTACACGTCACATAAGGCGTACGCGTGCTAATAATATCCATGTCTTCTAGCGTCGTACCACTGTCCATTGCTGTAATATAACGGCCGCCTAATTCATGTACAAAATCAGCATAGGCTTCAAGATACGCCCGGCGATCACGAATCACTTTAGGTTTAATTAATACCGCTTTTGCACCACCATGCGCCAAGTTAGTGATCGCCGCTTTAAAACTCATCATATACGCTAAACGTAATGAATCTTCAATTGCACTATCAACAGAAGGATAATGAATAAAACGACAGCCACCAATTGCCGGTCCGCGCTTTAAATTATGAATGGCAATAATAGCGCGCAAACCTGTTGCTGGATCAAAACGCACATGAAATTCGCCAAAACGTAGGATTTCAGCGTAACGAAATAAACTATCTAACGCAGTATGTTTTTTTTTACGTAACGTCGTAATCGGTTCGATAATAGACTGATGCATTGTTTCGCCCTTATTTCACCAATTTACGTAATTTTTGCAAGGTATGAATTTGCGCAATTGCTTCCACTAATTCTGCTGTCGCACGTGCTAAATCCACTTCTTCGGCACGGTCATGCAAGGCTTTTTCTGCACGCGCCTTGGCTTCCAAGGCTGCAGCCTCATCCAATTCTTCTGCGCGGATAACGGTATCTGCTAAAATACTGACCGAAGTCGGTTGCACTTCCAGCATACCGCCCGATATATAAAAATCTTCTTCGTTATTATCGGGACGCCGGATACGCACGTGCCCAGGCTTTAATAACGTGACCAATGGCGTATGACCTGGCGCAATACCTAATTCGCCCATCACGCCCATCACAAATACCATACTCACTTTATCAGAAAAAATTAATTTTTCGGCGCTGACAATTTCCAGCTTCATCGCCGTGATTTTTTTATGCTGATGCTCAGTCAAGATAGTATCTGTGGTATCGTTCATTTAGCTGTTTCCGCAAGTTTTTTGGCTTTTTCAACCGCTTCGTCAATTGAACCCACCATATAAAATGCTTGTTCCGGCAGATGATCAAATTCGCCATTGACGATACCTTGGAAACCACGAATGGTATCTTTCAATGAAACATAACGCCCCGGTGTACCGGTAAAAATTTCCGCCACGAAAAAGGGTTGCGACAAAAAGCGTTGTATTTTACGCGCGCGCGTCACCGTCTGACGATCTGCTTCAGACAATTCATCCATCCCCAAAATCGCAATAATATCTTTCAATTCGCGATAACGTTGTAAAGTCTTACGTACCGCCATCGCCGTATCATAATGCGCTTGCCCCACCACCAACGGATCTAATTGGCGACTGGTAGAATCCAACGGATCAACCGCCGGATAAATGCCTAATTCCGCAATTTGGCGCGATAACACAACCGTTGCATCCAAATGCGCAAATGTAGTGGCTGGTGACGGATCGGTCAAGTCATCCGCAGGCACGTAAACCGCTTGCACCGAAGTGATTGAGCCATCGCGCGTTGAGGTAATACGTTCTTGTAGCGAACCCATTTCTTCTGCCAACGTCGGCTGATAACCTACCGCCGAAGGAATACGACCTAACAACGCCGACACTTCAACACCTGCAAGCGTGTAACGATAAATATTGTCAATAAATAACAATACATCGCGACCTTCATCACGAAAATTTTCTGCAATCGTCAAACCGGTCAATGCCACGCGCAAACGATTGCCAGGCGGCTCATTCATCTGACCATACACCAGCGACACTTTATCCAACACTTTGGATTCTTTCATTTCCAAATAAAAATCATTCCCTTCACGGGTACGCTCACCTACCCCAGCAAAGACAGAATAGCCACTGTGTTCGATTGCAATATTGCGAATCAATTCCATCATATTGACGGTCTTACCCACGCCCGCACCGCCGAATAAACCCACCTTGCCGCCTTTTGCAAAGGGGCAAATTAAGTCGATCACTTTAATACCGGTTTCCAATAATTCAGCACACGGCGCTTGCTCAGCAAACGCG
>VFKI01000076.1 GCA_009885665.1 Gammaproteobacteria bacterium | reverse complement strand
TTGGAGCGGGAAACGAGGCTCGAACTCGCGACCCCAACCTTGGCAAGGTTGTGCTCTACCACTGAGCTATTCCCGCACCACTATAATCAACTGAGCGCACATTCTAGCTGACCGAGATTTCATGTCAAGAGAAAATTTCACTATCTTACATTTTTATGCATTTGATCCCGAATCAAGCTCGCATCATCGGCCACGCCGCGCGCAAATACACCAGCATAGACCAAATTGTCAAAAAAGCCGCCACATATAAAAAAACATAACCGATCAAAATCAAGGCGGCGGGTGTTGCACCATCACAGAATACCAGTATCGTCAAGGCCGCCATTTGCATCGCCGTTTTCACTTTACCGAGTCGCGATACGGCAACGCTGGTGCGCTGCCCTATCTCCGCCATCCATTCACGTAACGCTGACACAACAATTTCACGGCTAACAATGATGGCAGCTGGAATGGTAATCGCCGCGGCTGGAATCGTATGCACGGCTTGATTGATGCTGATAAATTGAAACTGCGGCGCACCCACCACGAGGATCAACACGATACACACCATCACTTTATCTGCGACTGGATCCAAAAATGCGCCAAATGGCGTAGTCAGATTGAGTGCTCGCGCTAAATATCCATCTAGCCAATCCGTCACACACGCCAATAAAAAAATGAGCGCAGCAATGGGATGCGCCCAACCCGTCGGCAAATAATACAAGACTAAAATAAATGGAATGGCTACGATACGAATTATCGTCAAAACATTAGGGAGATTAAACATACTATAGTTACCTTGAGATTACGTGTGCAAGGCAGCATAAATTTTTTCTGCCAGTGCGCGCCCCACACCAGGCACTTGCGCTAACGCTTCAAGGCTAGCACGATTAACGCCCTGAATACCACCAAAGTGTCGCAATAAATCGCGCCGGCGCCGCGCACCGACCCCGGCTATCAATTCCAGTGTCGATGTCACCCGTTTTTTATCACGCCGTGCGCGGTGGCCGGTGATAGCAAAACGATGGGATTCATCGCGTATTTGTTGGATAAAATGCAGTGCCAACGAATCAGCGGGTAAATGTATAGCGGATTGATCGATAAAATACAGCGTTTCAAATCCAGGTTTGCGTGTCGCACCTTTCGCCACACCGACTAAGCGTGATATCTCCACGCCCAGCGCGGCCAGGCAATGCTGCACAGCCGTCAATTGTGGTTTACCGCCATCGATAAATAATACTTCAGGCAGTTTAGCGGTACCGCCCACACGAAAGCGTCGCTGCAATACTTGGGTCATCGCGGCCAAATCATCGCCCGGCGTAATACCGTTAATATTGTAGCGCCGATAATCACTTTTGCGCGCACCTTCCAGGCCAAATACGACACAAGCACCTACAGTTGCTTCTCCCATGGTATGACTGATATCCATACATTCAAAACGTAAATCCTCACCAGTTAAATTCAGCAATTGACATAAAGCGGCTGCTCGTGCGCGTGTATTAGCGCCTTCTAATAAACGTGTTGCTAAAGATTGCTGTGCGCTTTTATTCGCAATCGTCAGCCATTGGTATTTTTGACCGCGGTGCGGCACATGTATGCTAATTTTGCGATTCACTTGCTGTGATAAAGCTGCACTGAGCCAATCGGTTTCGGGTAATGTATGCGCAACGATTATTTCACTGGGAATTTCAAGTGTTTTTTGTGCATCAAGATAATGTTGACTGATGAAAGCCGTTAAAATTTCTTCAACAGCAGCGTGTGCAGGCAGCACTGGAAAAAGCGCCCTACTGCCTAACATACGCCCCGCCCGTATCATAATCAATTGCAAGCATACTACGCCTGCTGAAACCGCCATGCCAAGCACATCCGCATTACCACTCACACCACTGACGGATTGCTGGGCATGCAATTCACGCAAGCGCCCAATCAAATCACGTAATTCTCCTGCTTTTTCATAGGAAAGTGTCGCTGCGGCTTGTTCCATTTGACGCTGTAATTCATCTATGACTTGCGCGTCTTTACCTTGTAAAAATAAAATGGTGTGACGCACTTGTTCGGTATAATCAAGCGCACTGACATATTTCACGCATGGCGCAGTACAACGATCTATTTCATATTGGATGCAAGGTCGACTACGCGCTGCAAAAAATGTATTGCTACAATTGCGAATTTTAAAAAATTTTTCGATCACATGGATGGCTTCACGTACCGCAATCGTGCTGGGCCAAGGCCCAAAATAATGGCCAGCGGGTTTGCGATTGCCACGATAAAAAGTAACACGTGGAAATGTATCGCCGGTAAGATGAATGTAAGGATAACTTTTATCATCGCGAAATAAAATATTATAATGTGGATGATGTTTTTTGATGAGATTACACTCTAGCAAGAGCGCTTCATTTTCATCTTGGGTAACCGTAATCGTTACATCTACCACATGACGCATCAACGCGGTGGTTTTGGGGTCTTTAGCGCTCGCTGAAAAATAACTGCTTAAGCGTTTTTTGAGATTGCGCGCCTTACCCACATAAATAACTTTGCCGCTAACATCAAGCATTTGATAGACGCCCGGCGAATGCGTCACACTGCTTAAGAAAACGGCGTGATTATCCATCATTAACTCGGAATAACGTCCGGCGTGCCTATTAAATCATGTTGCATCGCCAGCAATGTCAATGAAACATCTGTTTCTACGCCCACTTTTTTGAAGATATGATAACGATGACTATTTACAGATTTTTGTTCTATATGTAAAAGTTCCGCAATTTTTTGTGGCTTATGTCCCGCGGCGACTAATAATGCCACCTCCATTTCACGCTTTGATAATTTAGCAAATGGTGAATCACCCCGGTTAGACATACGTTGCAATACGGTTCGCTGCGCTAAACTAGGGCTGATATAACGCTGGCCAGAATAAATGACACGAATGGCTTGCACCATTTCTTTTTCATCACACCCTTTAGTAAGATAGCCTGCCGCGCCTGCTTTGAAAAAATTAGAGGGATAAGGCTCGCCACTAAAAGCACTCAATGCCATCACTTTGGTATCAGGATTATAACGACATATTTTACGCGTTGCATCTATACCGCTGGTGCCAGGCATATGGACATCCATCAAAATCACATCGGGTGATAATTCCCGGGACATACGTACAGCTTCATCGCCCGTGCTTGCCTCACCGATGACTTCCATGCCTGCTTTTTCAACAATACCCCGTATTCCTCGGCGCACTAAATGATGATCGTCAACTAGTAGAATCTTTATGGTTTTTGCCATTCTTGTTCCACCTCGTCATCGTCGTCTTTCGTCTAACCGCAAACTGGCGGAGAGAGAGGGATTCGAACCCCCGGAACCCGCAAGGGCTCAACGGTTTTCAAGACCGCCGCTTTCGACCGCTCAGCCATCTCTCCTCTTTTCAAATACATATCCAATGTACGACCTACATAAATTAAGGTAGGCTGTAGTATCTCGTTTCCATACGTGCCATAATCCTACAACCATTCTGACTCAAAAAGCAAATAGAATCTGCTAGCGCATGATTAAAGAAACCTACCTTGCTGTCATCAACAAAGCGGCTGCCCTGCGCGTATTGGGCAACAATGAAGCGTTATTACAAGAAGTTTTAAGTCTCTTACTACAAGATATTGGGATGGCACGCACAAATTTTCAGCGCGCAATACAGCAGCATGATTGGCAAGCCGTTGCTGCGGAAGCGCATAAGTTAACTGGCGGCGCACGTTATTGCGGCACAGAGCGCTTAGCAAAAGCATGCGAAACACTGGAAAAAGCAATATATGCAGACAATGCAAATGATACGGATATTTTACAATTAATTGCACAAGTGCAACTTGAGATGGCGGCAGCGGAACGCGCTATTCAACCTTCCGCGTAACCATAGGTGCCAATTGCCGCACCGCCACCAATAAATGACGATATCCATCCGCTGACAAACTGTCACGCCACACAAGACAATTTTGTGTCCGCGCCAACCCTGGCTCGTCGAAACGCAATAAAACAAATAGGCTATTTATCACCGTGTCGCCACGCAAATGCATCAGCCGTGGTTGAGCGCTTGGAGCAAGATCATTCAATAATTGCCAGCATATACCATCAAATCGCAAGCGTTGCCAATAAGGTTGTCGCATTACCATGCGCACGATAGAAATGAGCGCAAAAATCAATATCAACTGCACATACCACGGCGATGGCAAGCTCGTGATGACGGCGGCACTCGCCAACCATAGCCCAATCTGTATCGTTCGCCATAGCCGCGATCTAATCGGCTTAATATCAATCAGCAAGGGGATTTTGGCTGGCATACTGACGTATCCGGTTTACCATCTGTTGAAACGCGGGTTGTGGCGCTGTTTCGCGTCCAGTCAACCAAAGAAAAAGATCCTGATCACTCTCTGATAATAATGCAATAAATAGGGCTTGTTCTGATGGTGGCAACGTTGGCCAAGCGCCTTCCAAAAAGCGACCCAGCAATAAATCAAGTTCCAACATGCCACGCCGACATGCCCAGCGTAAACTGGCGGGGATAGATGCCATGCAAAAAACTCCTTTATAATAGCTAATGAGTGGCATTTTGTAATATGTCTTACTATAATCAGATTATGACGTTAAGGAAAGACATATGGCCGATGACCTGCAAGAAGGCTTCATTAAATCGCTTGAAAAAATACGGACGTATTTGACGGCGCACGCGGACGTCAATCAAACGCCCGTAAAAGAGGTCATGGGCGAGATTGATGCATGGATAAGTGATGTAAAACTTAACGAGAAGAACAAAGCCTCGGTCGAAAAATTATGTATAGCAATATATATCATTGTTGGCATGTGTACGCAACTTGGAATATCCAATGAAAAAATTGTAACATTGGCGCCGAATTTCCCAAAGATATTGGCGCATTTCAACGCTGATATTGCTGACAACACCATGCGCTTAATAAAAGCTGATCAGCTTATACCAAAAAACAAAGAATACCTAGAAAAAATAAAGGAAATAATAAATAACCTTAATGAAAATTTGCAACGGGACACCTCTATCAAACACAACCCTACTGGACGTCATTGACTATGCAAACCGCATTACTCGCTCACTTAACGCACGAACTTGCCCATCTTCAACAAACCAGTTTATATAAAAACGAACGCTTACTCACCTCACCACAAAACGCCCATATTACTTTGGCCGATGGTAAGGAAGTTTTGAATTTTTGCGCGAATAATTATTTAGGCTTTGCTAATCACCCTGCCCTCATCAAAGCAGCTGAGCAAGCCTTGCATGACTATGGTTTTGGTTTATCTTCCGTACGTTTTATTTGTGGCACGCAAACGGTACATCGCGAATTGGAGCAGCGTCTCAGTCAATTCGTTGGCATGGAAGACACGATCCTTTATTCTTCTTGTTTTGATGCCAATGGTGGCTTATTTGAAACCTTACTGGGCGCAGAAGATGCCATCATCAGTGATGCACTCAATCATGCCAGCATCATCGATGGCATACGTTTATGCAAGGCGCAACGCTTTGTTTATGCCAATAACGATATGACAGAACTAGAAAATAACTTGCAAGCCGCTGCAAACTGCCGCTTTCGCCTCATTGCGACTGACGGCGTATTTTCCATGGATGGCAGTATCGCCAACTTAGCCACTATTTGTGATTTAGCTGAAAAATACCATGCAATGGTGATGGTTGATGATTCGCATGCCACGGGATTTATAGGCAAAACAGGACGCGGCACGCATGAATTTCATCATGTTATGGGACGCGTCGATATTATTAGCAGCACCCTAGGCAAAGCATTGGGTGGCGCATCAGGCGGCTTCATTAGCAGTAAAAAAGAAATTGTCAGCTGGCTACGCCAGCGTTCGCGACCGTATTTATTTTCTAACACCTTGGCACCTATGATTGCCGCAACCACTTTGCGTGTGCTGGATTTACTGACAGAAATGCCCGAACGCATTCAGCAATTACATAGCAACAGTCAATATTTTCGTGCCGGCCTCACTGCCGCAGGCTTTAATATTTTACCCGGCAACCACCCTATCATTCCTGTTATGCTGGGTGATGCCAAATTGGCGCGCGATATGGCGGATGCTTTATTAAAAGAAGGCATTTATGTCATTGGCTTTTCTTTTCCTGTCGTACCCAAGGGCAAGGCACGTATTCGCACACAGATTTCTGCAGCGCATAACAAAGCGCACTTAGATTATGCGATTCAAGCATTTAGCAAAGTAGGTAAAGAATTTGGAGTATTGGCAACATGCAAGCCTTAATGAAAACAGCGGCAGCGCCGGGACTGGTATTACAAGAAGTTGCTGAACCCGAATTTGGCAGCCACGATGTATTAATACGCATTCATAATGCGGCCATTTGTGGCACAGACTTACATATTTATAAATGGGATGCTATGGCGCAAAGCTATTGCCACCCCCCCTTAATCATTGGCCATGAATTTTTTGGTGAAATTGTGGCAATTGGCGATGCAGTGCAAGGTTTCCACCTTGGCCAACGTGTTTCGGGTGAGGCGCATATTGGCTGTGGTTATTGCCGTAATTGCCGTAGTGGGCGCAGTCATTTGTGCCGCGTCAATGATGCCTTGGGGGCGACACGTCATGGCTGTTTTGCGGAATATCTCGCCTTACCCGCAGGTAATGTTTGTGCACTACCCGATGCGATTTCAAATGAAACGGGCGCCATTCTCGATCCGTTGGGTAATGCCACACATACAGCTTTACAATTTAATTTGGTAGGCGAAGATGTACTCATTACCGGCGCAGGTCCGGTTGGATTAATGGCTGCAGCCATTGCACGTCATGTCGGCGCACGCTATGTTGTTATTAGCGATATCAGCCCATATCGATTAGCATTGGCGCGCGAAATGGGTCATGCCACATTAGCATTAGATTTACGCACCGCTAACTTACCAGACGCAATGAAACAATTAGGCATGCGCGAAGGCTTTGATGTGGGACTCGAAATGTCAGGCAGCGCAGATGCAATCAACCAAATGATTGCGCATATGAACCATGCGGGACGCATCGCATTATTAGGTTTTTTACCCGTCACCACGCAAATTGATTGGAGCCGCGTTATTTTTAAAGGCTTACAATTACAAGGTATTTATGGTCGTCAAATGTTTGAAACCTGGTATAAAATGGTGAGCATGTTGCAAAGCGGTCTTAATGTCAGCAAAGTTATCACACATCAATTTCATTTTACTGAATTTGAAAAAGCATTTGCATTAGGTATAAGCGGACAAAGTGGCAAGATTTTATTGCGTTGGCAATAAGGCTCTGCGCATAAATAACTTTTACACCTTGCATCATCTGTCAAAGTTATTTATGCGCAGAGCCTAAAGGACATGTATTGTTCTTATTGATACCTTTGCTGTAGATAAGCAAACAACGCCCTCACACCCATCGCTTCTCCTCCCACAGGTCGACCTGGTCGTGCGCGCACATTCCATGCCATTAAATCAAAATGCAGCCAATTAAGTTCTGCCGGCACAAAATCTTGCAAAAACAATGCGGCACGAATCGCGCCTGCATAACCATCTGATGCATCATTATTGATATCTGCAATGGCACTTTTCATCGCGTCACGATACGGTTTATATAACGGCAAGCGACACATAGGGTCATCTTCTGTTTCGCTGACTGCCAATAATACATTAGCAACTTCATTATTGTTACAGAATAACGCAGCCATTTCTGTACCTACCGCAACACGCGCGGCACCTGTCAATGTTGCAATATCTAATAAAAGATCAGGCTTTTCTTCGATTGCTAAAGAAATTGCATCGGCTAACACTAACCGCCCTTCTCCATCCGTATTCCCCACTTCTACTGTTTTGCCACTATACATCGTAATGACATCTCCAGGCCGAAATGCATTGCCACTGACGGCATTTTCAACTGCGGGAATCAACACACGCAAGCGCACAGGTAAATTCGCACGCATCACCATACAAGCTAATCCCAACACATGCGCTGCACCACCCATGTCTTTTTTCATGAGATTCATATAACTGCCCGTCTTGATATTTAAGCCACCCGTATCAAAACAAACACCCTTACCGACCAGCGTTACGCGCGGATGCTGAGCGTTGCCCCAACGTAAATCCAACAAACGTGGCGCATCATCACTGGCTCGGCCGACGGCATGAATCGCATTAAATTTATGCTGCAATAAGGCGTCACCCACAATTTCATTGAATTCTGCATGGAATTCTTCTGCTAATGCCTGCACCACCTCCGCCAACTCAGTCGGCCCCATATCTTCTGTCGGCGTATTGATGAGATCGCGCACCAAATAAAGCGCCGCAGCATTATGCTTGATAGGCGTTGAAACAGTGGCTAATTGCGCAGGTTGACGCGCAGGCTGACAATAACGCGTGAATTGATAACTGCCCAATATAAACGCTAATGAAAAACGTTCAATCGTTGCCTCATCCGGCGCCGTCAACCAATGATTGAAATCAAATTGGTAACATCCTTGCGGAATCGAAAAGGGTAAATTGCCCACACTCCAAAAATCTTGCCTATCTTTGACAATACAACACACAGAATGCAGCTGACCATCAGCCATAGGCAGCAAGCAAAACTGTGCTGGCTTGTTTTCAAATGCAGTTGCCGTCAACCATTGCTGCTGGGCAATGCTCAAACACTTAACCCAGACAGCAAAATCTTTTTGCAAAACCAGTGTGATGGGAATGATATTTTTAGACATATAGTATCTCAGATAAATAAATTGGAATAGCGCATATTCAATCGCAGCACTGGCTTCGCCAATTTAAGGGTAAGCCGGGGGGAGAATCGCGATTCAATGGCACTCAGTTAACATTATCAACGCACAGACAAGCCATCCGAAAAAAGCAAAAAACGTTAAAAATCAACATGTTATCGCGTTACCAGATCAAAAAGTTATCGGCAGTTTGATGATTTTTCAGCTTAACTTAGCGTATCTATTTTGCCTCGATTTATACAAAAAATACGGATCCTTGCAATGCCGGTTGAAGATAAGCGTGGTGCTGCTTAAAGCCGACCTGCCGTGGGTTCGTCGGATCGTAAAATACAAGGACGTATTTTCCGACCGCATGGATGCAGCTTCA
>VFKI01000005.1 GCA_009885665.1 Gammaproteobacteria bacterium | reverse complement strand
TTTGGAACAGTGGCATGTTCTTGTTTACGCCGACGGCTTATTTAGATGAGTTGAAAAATACCGCATCGGATATTTATGATGTGACGAATGAAGCTTTTCAAAAATCAGAAAAGCGCAATGATTTTTTGCGTATTCATACAGAAAGTTTTGCGCACAGTCGCAGCGAATCGATTGATTATGCAGTGATGGAGCATACGCGCCGGGCAGCGATGATTCCTTTAAATTTACATTGGAATGATTTAGGGTGTTGGTCGTCAGTGGCAGAATCTGGCGTAGCAGATGAAAACAATAATGTGATGCGCGGCAATGTGATTGCGCGTGACAGTCAAAATTGTTTCTTGAGTGCTGACAGTCGATTGATTGCGGTGTTGGGCTTGCAAGATCAAATTGTTGTCAGTACGGATGATGCCGTATTGGTGGCGGATAAAAAATATTCCCAAGATGTGAAGCAGCTTGTTGCTCAATTAAAAACCGGCAAAACGGGTGGTGATGTTGCGAGAAATCACAAAAAAGTTTTTCGCCCATGGGGATTTTATGAAAGCCTATCAGTTGGACCGGGTTATCAAGTAAAGCATATTATGGTAAATCCAGGCGCAAAACTGTCATTGCAGCTGCATCATCAGCGTGCGGAACACTGGGTGGTGGTAAGTGGTGTGGCGGAAGTGGTCAATGGCGATGAAATGTTTAGATTGGAAGCCAATCAATCAACGTATATTGAAAAAGAAACGCGCCATCGTCTCAGTAATCCAACCCAGGAACCGTTGCACGTCATCGAAGTGCAGGCTGGCAGTTATTTAGGCGAAGATGATATTGTACGTTTTGAAGATGTGTATGATCGGGTTGAGCAACCTCGTCAGTAGTAGATATAAAAAATCATCAAACTGCCGATGACTTTTTGAGACGGGTTTACTGTATAGCGTTGATTTTTAACATATTTTATATTTTTCGAATGACTTGTCTGCGCATGGATAGCATGCAGTTGTTAAAAAGTGTTGTTAAAAAAGACAAAGGTGCGGAATGTCGGGATAGGATGATGTTATGCGAATCATGGTAGTTGTAGGAACGCGCCCGGAAGTTGTTAAGTTGGCGCCGGTAATACACGCATGTCGCCAGCAGTCAGGCTGGCAAGTGATGGTGTGTGCAACGGGGCAACATAAAGGGTTATTGCAGCAAGCATTGGATATTTTTGCGCTGCAACCTGATATTGACTTAAGCATCATGCAAGCCAATCAGACTTTGTCGGGTTTAACCGCGCGTTTGATGGAAGCTTTGTCTGCAGTATTGACAGCGCATCGGCCTGATTATGTGATTGTGCAAGGCGATACGACATCAGCGCTGATGGGTGGATTAGCTGCTTTTTATCAACATATCCCAGTTGCCCATGTCGAAGCGGGATTACGCACCCACCGATTAGACAGTCCTTTTCCGGAAGAATTGAATCGACAATTATTGGCGCGTATGACGCGCTTGCATTTTGCCCCGACCCAGCGTGCGGCGGAAGATTTGCAACGTGAAAATATACCAGCAGATCATATTTATGTGACGGGCAACACGGTGGTAGATGCTTTGCATCTGATTCGTCAGCGCTGGCAGCAACGTTTGCCCGTGTTGCCTGCGTCACTTGCACATTTATCACCGTCAACGCAATCGCCTTGGATATTAGTCACGACACATAGACGTGAAAGTTTTGGTGAACCGTTAGCGGATATTTGCAAAGCGTTGCGTACGCTTTGTCAGCGATATGCGCACTGTCAGTTTATATTGCCCGTTCATCCCAATCCCATGGTGCGCGATGCTATTTTTGCAGCATTGTCGGATATCCGTAATGTAAACCTGGTGGAGCCGCTGGATTATGAAACATTATTGTATATATTAAGTCAATGCTGCTTGGTGTTGACTGACTCGGGTGGCATACAGGAAGAAGCGCCTTCGTTTGGTGTGCCGGCGATCGTTTTACGTGATTATACGGAACGACGTGAAGGTATTGACGCAGGTTTTGCGCATCTGACCGGTACGCAACCGGCACGTATTATTGCTGCGGCAGAAGCATGGCTAAATGCGCCAGAGAAACGTAAGGCATTGTTGCAGCAACCCAATCCGTATGGCGATGGTACAGCGGCAAATCAAATTGCTGCTATATTGGCTAATGCTCTGATTGAACAGTGCTCAGTGGCTCTCGATCATCCAGCGCAAGGTGTCTACCAGTGCGGGCGGTTGCCAATCACCAATCAAGGTGCGTAGCTGAGTGGCGTCGCCATAAAGAGATTTCACTTCATTATCGCGCACAAACATAGGGTTTACTTTAATTTCAAGAGAATGTTGGCAGATTTCTTCGCATAACGTGACGACGTCACGCAATGAATAACTCAAGCCAGTGCATACATTCACTATTTTTCCCATTGCTTTGGTTTCAAGTAACCGGCGATAAGCATAGACGACAGCGCGCACATCACCGAAATCTCGCCAAACATCTAGGTTGCCCAACTCAATCATTTTTGCGCGTTGTTTAAAGTGAGCAACGATTTTGGGGATTAAGAAAAATGCTTTTTGGCCTACGCCGGTATAGTTAAAAGGCCGCGCAATGGTGATGGGAAGTTTGTCGAGCCACAATTTCGCCATATATTCCATTGCTAATTTGCTAACAGCGTAATCATTAGCCGGATTAGGCGGGATGCTTTCATCGAGCTTTCCTTGTCTTGTATTCCCATATACGTTAGCGCTACTGGTGAGCAATATATGACGCGGGGTCTGCGTTAGACTGTTTAGCGCTTCTAATAGATTGCGTGTGCCGATTAAATTAACACGATAAAAAGCAGTTGGATCATCGCTGGCAACATAGGCCAGCGCTGCAAGATGGATCACGACCTCGGGAGCAATCTGCTGTATAACTTTTTGAAGGCTGAGTCGGTCGGTCAGATCAGTTTGATAATAATTTGGGTTTGTGCTGGGCTGTGTGCCCAGTCCATACACTTCATAGCCGGCAGCTGCCAGCTCAGCTGCCATATAAAAACCCGTAAAACCTTCGCTGCCGGTGATGAGTGCTCGACCACGGGGTAGTTTTTCCATCAAAATGAAAATCCTTGTTGATTGCGACGTAGATCCGCTTCTACCATGATTTGGCAAAGCGACTCCAGCGAAGTAGTTGGCTCCCAGCCGAGCTTTTGTTTGGCATGTGTTGGATCGCCAATTAACAGTTCAACTTCTGCTGGGCGATAAAATTTGGGATTTATGCGCACCAGTGTTTTGCCTGTGGCGGTATCTATGCCAATTTCGTTTTCAGCATGACCTTCGAAAGTTAACTGATAGCCAGCTGCACGAAACGCCATACTGACAAAATCTCTGACGGTTTCGGTACGATTTGTTGCCAATACATACGTATCTGGGGTGTCAGCTTGTAGCATACGCCACATGCCATCCACATACTCACGCGCAAATCCCCAGTCACGTTTTGCATCTAGATTGCCCAGCTCAAGTACGTCTAATTTATTCAGGTGGATTTTGGCGACACTGTCTGTGATTTTACGGGTAACAAATTCGCGTCCGCGCAGCGGAGATTCGTGATTAAACAAAATACCACTACAGCCAAAAATGTTATAGCTTTCGCGATAATTGACGGTAATCCAATGGGCAAATAATTTTGCTACACCATATGGGCTACGAGGATAAAATGGGGTTGCTTCAGTTTGTGGAATGGTTTGCACTTTACCAAACATTTCGGATGTCGATGCCTGGTAAAAACGGATGTCGGGATTGACGGTGCGGATCGCTTCAAGCAGATTCAATGGACCGATGCCGGTGATTTCAGCTGTGGTAAGGGGCTGATCAAATGAGACGCCCACGAAGCTTTGCGCTGCGAGATTGTATACTTCTGTTGCGCCGGTATTTTTTAGCAAGCGGATAGCAGTGGATTGGTCGGTTAAATCATACTCAACCAAGTGTAGGCTAGGGTGCTGATGAATACCTAATTCTTCGATACGCCAAAAATTAGTTGAACTGGTGCGGCGATAAGTGCCGTATACGGTATAATTTTTTTCAAGCAGAAGTTGCGCGAGGTATGCGCCATCTTGTCCGGTGATGCCGGTAACAATTGCAATTTTCATATGACAAAAATCTCAGTTAGTTTTACTAGAGGAAGAAGAGGGGTGTTCATTGGGTTGCCATACATGTGTTTTCATGAAGCTAAGTAGCGAGTCGCAAGAAGCGTCAGGCGGAATTGTAACCGGATTTTCAATCAGGCTCACCTGAACGCCGCTGCAATACAATCGGCTGAGCGCGTTATTGCATTCAGCGAATGCAATATTTGGCAATTTGTACGCCAAGAAAATATCGCGGTAAGTTGCTTCAATGGGCGCGTCTTTTATCCAGTCGGTAGGGCAATCAAGTAACTTAAGCGTAAAGTGATGTGCATGGCAGTATTGATTGATGGCTGAATTAAAATAGACCGGCTCAATGCGGAATCCTTGCGGAGGTTCTATAACCCATTTAAGTAAGTGTTGAGGTGTGGTGATGTGTGTATGCGACGCTGTATGCTGTCGTTGCATGCCAGCGATGTCGATGTATAGTTTACGCACGTTAGTTTTGCTGGGCATATTATGCGTAATACAAGCGGCTAGCGTGGCGCATTCTGCATCGTCAGGCGTGTAGTTGTCTAGTGCTGTAATCGCATGGATCAGCGCTTGTTTCTCTGTTTGGGCTTTATCGTAAAAATGTTCAATTGCAATAGCGTATTGATCAGCACAGAAGCGTGGATTATGGTGTGTGCGAATTTCATCATATGCACGCTGGCCAAGTGCTACGCGTTGGCTGCTGTCTTTCCATAGCGTTTCAAGGGCTGTTATTAATTCGGCTTCGGTAAAATTGTCGGCTAGGCGGTGAACAGTGTCGGCTGGCAGTTCAGCCATTGCGCCATTTGCATTGACGATAGTGGCCAAGCCGTAACTCATACAGTCAAGCACTGCTGCGGATGTTTCGCCACGTGATTGCGTTCGCAGTTGTACTGCCATATCTGCAGCGATTAGATATTGTTTGAATGTGTCGGTGTCCACCCAGTCGGTGATAATGACACGCGCATGCGTGTTTTCAATCATGTTGTATAGTGTTTGGGTATATTCATTTGATGGTGCCTCACCAACGAAAATAAGGATACAGTGTTCATCTTTTGATAAAGCCGAAGCAAGCCATGCTTTGAGTAAATCTTGACAAAGCTTGGTAGGATAAAGCATCCCAAAGCTGCACACCACAACGTCTTCATTATTTAAGCCCAAATTGTGCCGAATTTTTTGACGGGAGGTATTGTTTTTGTGTGATGGGGCGCGTAACAGAGGAATATATTGCCAATCGTTACTGAGTGCATTGCCGTACCATTGCGTCGCTAACTGCTTTGAGTACGTTGAATGAACGACGACACCATTGGCTTGTTGCAATACCTCCAAGTTGGCGGGGTACTTGAATTTGACAGAGTTGCTGTCAGTTGAATCATAACGTTCATGAACGGCCGCATAACCATGGGCATGGTAGAGCGCCTGTGTCCATGCATATGGTTTGACGCAGGTTTTTTCGCGCCATGCTTGAATACCACTTAGGAAAAAATCATGTAAGACGATGGCTCCGGGGACGTCTGCTAATAGCGAAAACATATATTGATGAAAGGGGGAGTTACCAAAATGATACAGCACACGCGCCATTTTATCGGCATTGGCGCGTAGCCAATCAGACGTCTGT
>VFKI01000060.1 GCA_009885665.1 Gammaproteobacteria bacterium | reverse complement strand
GACGGCGTGCCCTTTGTTTGTTTTACCGCAAGTGGAGGCGCGCGCATGCAAGAAGCGTTGATTTCGCTGATGCAAATGGCCAAAGTCAGTGCCGTATTGGCGCGCTTGGCGGAACGCGGTTTGCCGTATGTGGCGGTGTTGACCGATCCCACCATGGGTGGCGTGTCAGCCAGCCTGGCGATGTTGGGCGACATTATTTTGGCAGAACCGGGCGCGTTGATTGGCTTTGCCGGACCGCGCGTGATCGAGCAAACCATCCGCGAAATCTTGCCGGAAGGCTTCCAACGCAGTGAATTTTTATTAGCACATGGCGCCATCGATGCGATCGTCGCGCGGCACGATATGCGCACACGTGTTGCCGGCATGCTGGCTAAGTTGATGCGGCAGGATAAACCTTAAAAATTATGCTACGCTAACAAAATACTTAGGCAACGGAGTGTCCCCTATGCAGCAATCTATCCAGATCACCATCGGCATCATCGCCGGCGTCATTGCGCTACTCGGCTATATTCCCTACACTATCAGCGTATTGCGTGGCATTACGCGTCCCAATCGTGCGACTTGGCTCATCTGGGCGGTGGTGGGGGGCTTGCTGGCGTTCAGTTACCTTGCGGTAGGTGACGTGCATGCCGCATGGGTGCCGTTAGGCTATTTTGTCGGTCCATTGTTCGTCTGCCTGTTATCGATACGGTATGGTTATGCTGAATGGACGCGGCTTGATACGATATGCGTGATGGCGGCAGCATTCAGTATTATTCCTTGGCTTCTTTCCCATAATGCCATGCTGACGTTAATCATCAATTTGATTATTGACGCAACCGGCGCGATTCCTACGCTGATCAAGACGCGACGCGAACCCGAAACGGAAGATTTTTCGGCTTGGCTTATTTTCTTTATTGCCAATACACTCGGTTTATTTGCCATTGGTACTTGGAATCTGGCGGCGAGCTATTCGATTTATCTCTTTTTGCTTGGCGGCGCGATGACATTTTTTACCTGTACCTATTGGCGCCAGCGCTGCGTGCGGATGCAAGCAGCCCATGCAGCGCTCAAGGCGTGTGACACAGACGCGGCAAGCGATGCACAGCCTGGAGGGGTAAAGAAAGTGCCGGGACATGCGTTAGAGACGTAATGGGCGGATTCAAACACGAAGTGCAATTCCCCTTTTCTCACATGATTTGCTGAGCACCTCAAATGGCGTTTTGTAGCCAAGACATTTCCGCGGTCGATTGTTCAACTTTATTTCAGTGATCAGCAAGTCAGCGTTGCTTACTTTATCAAAGGAACACTTTTTTGGATAATACTGCCTGATAAGACCGTTAGTATTTTCGTTAAGGCCACGCT
>VFKI01000133.1 GCA_009885665.1 Gammaproteobacteria bacterium | reverse complement strand
TCTTTTTTGATAACTCTTCGTTAAAAATGCGTTTTAAATGCTCATTTACTTGCGTGTAAACTGCGCTTTAAAACGCATTTTTGCCTCGATTTATACAAAAAATACAGATTCTTGGAATGCCGGTGGTAACCATCTGAATAGTTATAAATAATGGTCTAATAGTAACAATAAAAACAAAATGCCTAGATAAATAATGGAATAACGAAACGTCCGCATCGCTTGCGCGCCATCATGCGCTTTGTACAATTGCCACGCATGGTACACAAACAACGCATTAAGCGGCAGCACACCGGCTAAATACAGCCAGCCTGACATCCCGACAAAATAGGGCAACAACGTTACTAATACCAATAAAATGGTATACAGCAAAACATTCAAACGCGTAAAAGCAAGACCATGCGTGATCGGCAACATTGGCACACTGGCTTTAGCGTAATCTTCATGACGATGAATCGCTAACGCCCAAAAATGCGGCGGCGTCCAAACAAAAACAATTAATACCAACAATAATGACTGCGGGCTCACACTCCCCGTCACCGCCGTCCAACCCAACAAAGGCGGCACCGCACCGGCAATGCCGCCAATGACAATGTTTTGTGGCGTGGCATGCTTTAAATACAACGTATAACACACGGCATAACCAATCAAAGAGATAAATGTCAACACCGCCGTCAGCACATTGATAAATACCAATAATAACGCCATGCCAATTGCACATAACACAAATGCAAATACTAAACTTTGCCGGGTGCTAATACGACCCGTCGCCACGGGGCGATACTGCGTACGGCGCATCAGTTTATCAATATGTTGATCCGCAATATGATTTAATGCAGCGGCACTGCCCGCCACCAACGCAATGCCTACATTACCAATGATCAGCGGCACAAGCGGCACAGCATGCGGTGTCGCTAAACACATACCCACCAACGATGTCAAAATCATCAATAAGACAACGCGCGGCTTGCATAATGTTAAATAATCTGTGACCATTCAGCACAATCTCCCAAAAATACCCGTGAGGCCAGAAGCAACCTGACTTTACGCAATGGGGGAGTTGTCAGAGGGGGAGAGCGCCATTCTCCCCCTCTGACGCTCGTCAATGCGGTGCGCTGCATACTTCACTTCTTCTACCCTATCTTTTGTGAGATAGCAATAATCTTTCATGGCAAACGCCTCGCCAGACGATAGACCAGTGTGATCATGCTTAATAATAACAATGCCGCCACGACGGTATGCGCAGCAGCCGTCGCCAGCGGTAATTGCAACAATACATTGATAATACCCAACGATATTTGCAACAATAATAAAATCGCGATCGCATAAAGGGGGCGCAACATCGGTAAACGTAAGCCACTTATCGCCAATAAAACAAACAAATATATCGCCACAATCAACGCACCGAAACGGTGCATCATTTGAATCGTTTGGCGCGCAGCAAGCGTTAATACGCCACCCTCATAATTGACACCCGCCGGTAAAATACGCAACGCTTCGCTAAACTGCCAATGCATAGTCATATTTGCCTGACAAAAAGGAAAGTCCACACAACTCAGCGAAGCATAATTGGTGCTCGTCCACGCGCCTAAGATAATTTGCATAAAAACCAACACTAATCCAACGACCGCCCATGGCAATAATTGCGTCCGCGGTAGTAATGGCCGCGGCGTATTATGCAAATACACCAGCCAAAGCAATGAGACAATCAAAAATCCACCCAACAAATGTTGACTGACCACAATCGGTAATAATTTCAAGGTCACTGTCCACTGACCCAAGAGGATTTGATACACTAAGACAACAATTAAACCGACCGCTAACACGACATTACCGCGCGTACGTAAATTTTTGATTGAAAAAATCAACAAAATAATAGCTGAAATACAAAAACTCAATGTCCCCACCGCATAGCGATGCACCATTTCTGCCCACGCTTTATGCGCAACAAAAGGCGTTTGCGGATATAAATGATTCGCCGTGACAACAGCAGGTTGCGTCATCGGCGCCAGCAAATGGCCATAACAACCCGGCCAATCCGGACAACCCAGCCCGGCATCGAGCAAACGCGTGACAGCGCCCAACGTAATAACGACGAATGTCAGCGCAACCGCAAACAACGCAAAACGCGACAGCCGTAAGTTAACCAATTTGGGATACCTCAAGCACTTTTTGTAAATCTTTAACAATCCCCATAAAATCTGTTTTTTCTGGATAATACATGAAAAAATTACCCGCCGGATCCATGAGATAAATGCGTTTTGTCATGGCCTGCCCTAAAAAGTCATGCTGCAACATGCTAAGTGAAGCGGTCGCTTCTATCGCAGACAACGTCACGACCTTCACCCGCGCCTGCTGTTTTCCCAACACTTGTTGCACCGCTTGCAAGCGATCAGCAACCGCATGGCACGCTGTATCACACACCCCTTGCGGCACATAGACAATCAACCAATGACGCTGTGCATCGTGCGCATTCAGTTTTTCATATAAAGCCACATCCGCCACCGGTGGGCGTAACAACACACCATGATTCGTAGTTGCAAAATGCAACTGATCGCGAAAATAAAACAACCCCCATGCAATCAGCATCGGGATGAAAAATACGGCCAAAATCGCATAAAAAATACGACGATTGCGACGTTCGACTGAATTGAGTATTGTCATAATTTAATTAATTCGCTTTCGATAATATGTCCAACACGCAATGCATAACACGATTGCCATGGTAAACCATTGCATTGCATATCCCAGATGACGCGCCGGCGATACCGCGCTGATGCTATTCACATCCCATTGCCGTACAAAACCATTCGGCACACTGGCATCGAGCTTAATCACATAAGGGAAAAATACGCTGTGAAATATTGCATTGAGCGCGGCAAAATCAATTTTTTGAATAACCAAGGGTCGCGCATCTGGATTCAGTATATTGTCGCCGAGAATGAATTGATATTCGCTGACATGACGCACATGCCCCGTCAGCTGCTGCAATGCAGTGATCGATTTGAGGGTGGGCTGCGTATGCGCAGAAGGGGCTGCGAGCCAGCCGCGGTCAATCAATACACGCGGCGCACCCGCAGACTGACGCACAGATGCGATGATAAAGGGTGTCAGCACTTCATAGCCTAACTGATCATCATGAAATTTATTTTGCACCAAGATCGTTTCATTATTTAAATAATAGCCGGCCACTTTAACATGGCTAAATTCAGCAGGATCGTGCTGAACATCTAATGCCACCACCGCTGCAGTCATGCGCGCAGCTGCGTCTGTCAATAAATTTTTTTTATATTGATAACGCTCCAGCTGCCACACCCCCAGCAAGCACATGAGCACAAACACCATGCCCCAGCCAACCAGGAATTTCATATCTCAATCCTGCCATGCGTAAAATGGGCTTGATCTTTTTTGAGATAACCGCTGGCATCAAATAACGTATAAGATAATGTGACTTCTTTAATATCTTTAGCAATGCTAGGCTCAATAAAAAAATACACTGGCATGTCCGCTTTTTCATGATTATAAAAATATTGTTGGGTAAAACAAAAACACTCGGTTTTTTTAAGGTAGCGTGCCGCATCCACCGGGGTAATACTGGGGATCGCTTGCACCGTAATCCCGCGACCCGTTTGATTTTCCGCATAGAAATACACTAATTTGCGCTCGCCCGGATGAATCAAAATACTATGTTGCAATGGCATAAAACGGAAAGCAATGCCATTGTGTAATTGCGTTGAAAAAGTCACTTTGATCACGCGCGAACGATCGACCTGCATGCCCGCATCTACTTCCGTAGCCGCACGCACACTACCGCCATTAATGCCTTCTTGTTGACACACAAGCCGATACAATGGCACGAGCATGTAAGAAAAACCAAACATAAACAATACGCCACACACTAACCAAATAATCAAGCGACGATTATTTTTTTTTGCAGTTTTTTTTTCTTGATCAAAAGACGGCATGCGAGTATCTACTACAAAAGATAGGGTAGGGGAACTGAGTACGCGGCAAACTGCATGAGATAAGAGTCAGAGGGGGAGAATGGCGCTCTCCCCCTCTGACAACTCCCCCATCGCCAACATCTACCCTAATTTATCTAGGGGATCAAAAGACGGCATGCGACTCGGTTTGAAGGGTCGTAGCGTTGGGGGGCGTCACGAAAGTGTGATAAGGCACAGGGGATGGCAATGTCCATTCCAATCCTTTAGCCCCTTCCCAAACACGATCCATCGCATCATGCTTACCCTTGCCCAAACATGCTTTCAAAACAATATACAGAAAAATTAACTGTGAAAAACCAAAGATAAACGCACCTACCGTACAAATTTGATTAAAATCGGTAAACTGAATGGCATAGTCCGGAATACGGCGCGGCATGCCCGCCAATCCCAAAAAGTGCATGGGCATAAAAGTGACATTCATACCAATAGTCGTTAACCAAAAATGCCATTGCCCCAGTTTTTCACTATACATGCGCCCCGTCCATTTAGGCAGCCAATAATAAACAGCCGCAATAATGGTAAACAACGAGCCTGACACCAATACATAATGAAAATGCGCAACCACAAAATAACTATCGCGATACTGATAATCCGCCGGCGCCAACGATAACATCAACCCGGAAAAGCCGCCAAAGGTAAACATGACAATAAAACCTAAGGCAAATAACATCGGCGTTTCAAAAGTAATCGAACCTTTATACAGCGTCGCCACCCAATTAAATACTTTAATCCCCGTTGGCACCGCAACCAACATCGTGACATACATAAAGAATAATTGCGCAGCCAGCGGCGCGCCGGTCGTAAACATATGGTGCATCCACACCAAGAAACCGACTATCGCGATGCCCACCGTGGCATACACCATCGCATGATAACCAAACAAAGGTTTTCTAGAAAATGTTGGAATAATGTCAGAAATAATGCCAAATCCAGGCAAAATTAAAATATACACTTCCGGATGACCAAAAAACCAAAAGACATGTTGAAATAACAATGGATCACCGCCACCCGCCGCGTTAAAGAAGCTGGTATGGAAATGACGATCCATCAACATCATCGTGACACAACCCGCTAAAACAGGCATCACCGCCAATAATAAAAATGCGGTGGTCAGCCAACCCCACACAAATATCGGCATATTCATCATTTTCATGCCGGGTGCGCGCATATTAAAAATAGTTACGACAATATTCAGTGCGGCCAAAATCGAAGACGCGCCCATCATATGGATGGAGAAAATAAAGAAATCTGTACTCGGCGGCCCATAGGTTGTCGACAACGGCGCATAAAAAGTCCAACCAAACGCCGGCGCGCCCCCGCTCATAAAAAGCGTACTGCTCAACATGGCAAACGCAAATGGCAGCAACCAAAAACTCCAATTATTCAAGCGCGGCAACGCCATATCCGGCGCACCAATCATCATCGGAATCATCCAGTTTGCTAACCCCGCCATCGCTGGCATGATGACACCAAACACCATAATCAAACCATGCATGGTAGTCATTTGATTAAAAAACTGTGGATTTAATAATACTTTGCCCGGCTCAAACAATTCGGTGCGAATGATGAGCGCCATAAAGCCACCAACAAAAAGCATTAAAAAACTGAAAGATAAATACAGCGTGCCGATATCTTTATGGTTAGTGGTAAACAGCCAACGCGTAATACCTTTAGGTGGACCATGATCGTGAGCATCCTGTTCGTGAGCATGGTCTACAGTGGTTGAAATATCGGTCATTTGTTTTGCGCCTCAATATCAGTGGGTTGGACAATAATGGCGTTACCATTTTTCTTGTTCAACGCATCATTACCCCACGCATTCCGCGTGTAGGAAATAATTGCCGCCAGCGTACGTGCATCTAATTGATCACCAAATGCCTGCATCGCCGTACCCGGCACGCCTTTCAATACCATATTAATTTGACCGACCGCAGGTCCGGTTACAATATGACTGCCTTGCAACGCTGGGAAAGTGGGCGGTAAACCTTGACCATTGGGTTGATGACACATTGCACAATTTTTAATATAAAGGGGTTCACCCGCTTTTAATAAATCCGCTGCGGGCTGCGGTTTTAATAAGGCTTGTTGTGCAGCAGCCACCGCACCGCCTTGATGCGCAGCGACCCATTTAGCAAAATCCGCTTTAGAAACGGCTTTCACCACAATCGGCATGAACGCATGATTAACACCACACAATTCACCACACTGACCGCGGTACGTGCCAGGCTTGGTGACATATATCCAATTTTCATTGATATAACCCGGAATTGCATCCTGCTTAACACCCAGCTCAGGCACCCACCATGCATGAATGACATCATCCGCCGTCACCAATAAGCGCACCTTGGTGTCGACCGGCACCACCATGGGATGATCCACTTCCAATAAAAAATTAGCATCCTTGGGCGCGTCACCTGAAATTTGATCTTGCGGCGTAGAAAGATTGCTGAAAAAGCTAACGCCTTGATCGAGATATTCGTACTTCCATTTCCATTGATAGCCGGTAATTTTTACGGTTAAACCGGAATTATCGGTATTATGGATATGTGCCAACACTATCGTGGCAGGCACCGCCAATGCCACTAAAATTAAAAAAGGAATAACCGTCCAAATAATTTCAATGCCCAAATGTTCATGGAAATGGACCGCTTGCGCACCTTTGGATTTGCGAAATTTAATGAGCGAATAAATTAATACGCCAAATACCAATACACCAATCACGCAACAAACATAAAAGCCTGCCATATGCAGCCAGTAAATTTGGTGACTCAAGGGTGACACGCCATAAGGCATGTTGAGATTGTTGAGGTAGGGCGAAGCAGCGTTCGCATCGGTCATCAGCAACAGACCACTAATCAATAAGAACAACCGAGTAAATATAAGTCGCATGGACAATCACTTCTTTTGGACAAATTTGGTGTAGCTACTATTTTAAAGATAAGGCGGGCGATTTGATCTTCCTCCGCGGCTGATAATTAGACCACAGCGCTACCACTTAATACAAGAGCCTATATTGCAATAACATTCAATCTACCCTCAAAAATCCCCCAACTGCCGAAGACTTTTTACGTTATAAATTTATAACACATTGATTATTAACGGTTTTTTATTTTAAAAGCCGCCTGTCTGTGCGCTCACACGATGAAATCCAACCTCATGCGCACATAGACTTGCATTCGTGCGCAATCCCTATAAAATGTGCGTTCGGCCATTTGGAATCAGGATAGGCACTGTGAAAAACTGTTGCAAAAAACTTTTTGCCCATAAAAAAACAATGGGTGCGTTAATTGGACTTGGCATCGTTATCGTCGTGACGGGCGCCATCACCGTCATGGGTATCAGTCGCAATATGGAAAAAGCCGCGCAGCCAGAACCGACCGTCACGTGGTTTCCTGACTATCCCGCTATAACCGCCAGCGCGAATAGCGATGAAATCAAGCGCGGCGAATATCTCGTTAAAGCAGGCGACTGTATTGCTTGCCATACCAATACCGCGACCCACGGCGCCGTATTTGCCGGTGGCCGCAAAATGCAAACGCCATTCGGTGTTTTATATACACCGAATATTACGCCGGATCACGAGACAGGTATCGGCGGCTGGACAGAGGCGCAATTTGAAAAAGCGATGCGCGAAGGCATTTCACCCCAAGGGCATTATTATTATCCAGCCTTTCCTTTTTTATACTTCAGCCGCATGCCGTCAGAAGATATCAAAGCAATTAAAGCGTATCTCGACAATATTCCTGCTGTTCATCAGGAAAATCGTGAAAATGAAATGGTTTTCCCTTTCAATATTCGCTTGCTACAATTACCGTGGCGCTTAATGTTTTTCCATCCACAACAAAAAGATATTTTTCCCACGACCCCTAAAACCGCGCAAGAACGTGGCGCCTATTTAGTGGAAGGCTCGGGTCATTGCGCTATGTGTCATACGCCTTCTTGGCATATCGTCACACCGCTACTGCCTTTGGGCGCGCCCCAAAAAGAATATCATCTCACCGGCATGAAGGTGCAAGGCTATCTCGCGCCGAATATTTCCGCATCAAACCTGGGGAAAGTTAGCGATGCCGAAATTACGGCGGTATTTTCAAACGATAAATTAATTGGTGGCGGCAAAGTAGCCGGCCCCATGCTGGAAGTCAATCACGACAGTCTGCGTTATCTCACCCCAGACGATCAAAAAGCCATTGCCATTTATTTAAAATCCGTGCACAGCAAAGAACCGCCGAGACCCTCTGGTGCAAATGCGGGTAAAGGTATATATGAAGCCTATTGTTCAGGGTGTCATATGGCCGGCGCCGGCGGCGCACCCAAATATGGTGATGCTGCTGCTTGGTCGCCTTATCTGAAAAAAGGCGTGCCATCGCTTTATACCAATGCGATAAAAGGCATCAACGGCATGCCAGCCATGGGTACATGTATGTCTTGTACCGATAAAGAGATTCAAGAAACGGTGGATTATATGATTGCGCCGGTGCAAGGCGTATCGACAGCTGCTGCGCCGCCACCGCCGAAAAAATTAACCATGACTGATGCTAAGAAATTGTATGCCGAAAATTGTAGCGTATGTCATGAAAGCGGCTTCAAGGGTGCGCCTAAACCGGGGGATGTGCAAGCATTCAAGCCGGCGGTCGATGCGGGTTTTGAAGCGACGTATTTAAATGTCATGGAAGGTCGCCACGACCATCCGATACATGGTGCATGTCCAACATGTTCAGATGCGGAAATCATTGCGGCGTTAAAATATATGATGCAGCAAAGCGCGCCTGGCAAAGATTATAGTTTGTGGTAAAGAATGATAACCCGGCAGTCAAATAGTTGATAGTTGATAGTTGATAGAAATGATAGAGGTTCCGAATGAGCGATCACCAGCAAGGATATTATTTACCGGCGCCAAGCGCGTGGCCTGTCAAGGCTTCTGCCGGTTTATTGTGCGTCATGTTAGGCGCAGCGAATTGGCTGCATAGTGAGTGGTTTGGACCCTGGTTGTTAGGATTCGGATTTTGTATATTATTATATGCAGTTTTTGGTTGGTTTAGCACCGTCATCCACGAAAACCGCGCGGGTATTACACTGGATAAGCAAGTCGATCATTCTTTCCGCTGGTGTATGTGCTGGTTTATTTTTTCTGAAGTGATGTTTTTTGGCGCATTTTTTGGCGCATTATTTTTTGTGCGTATGTTTGCCGTGCCGAGTTTAGGCGGCACCGGCACGCATTTCATGAGTCACTTATTGTTGTGGCCGAGTTTCCAAACTGCGTGGCCACAAGTCATGAACCCGGCGCCGGATATGTTTGTTGCACCCAAATCCGTCATGGAAGCCTGGGGTATTCCGGCCATCAACACCTTCGTGCTGCTGACCAGTGGCGTCACCATTACCATTGCGCATTGGGCGATACTCGCCAATCATCGTAAAACCATGTTGATTTCGCAATTAGCGACAGCGGCATTAGGCGTGACTTTCTTATTTTTACAGGGTCATGAATATTTAATTGCTTGGTTACAAAAAGGGTTGACGCTGGGTTCCGGCATTTATGGCACAACATTTTTTATGCTGACCGGCTTTCATGGTTTACACGTGACCATTGGTACAATCGGTTTGTGTGTAATTTTATATCGTATGTTGAAGCGCGATTTTAATCCACACAATCATTTTGCCTTTGAAGCCATTTCTTGGTATTGGCATTTTGTCGACGTGGTGTGGTTATTGTTATTTGTATTTGTGTATTGGATGTAATTCAAAACATCAATGCTACGCTAACGACTCGATTTCTCACGATGCATAGGTGGCATATTGCTCGCGCACTTCATGAAATTTTTACATATGTTATGTGCGTTGAGTCTCATGGGCACAGTGGTATTTTGCCTGATCGGTCCTGAAACTTTACCCCGTCAGCGCTTACGTTATTTTTTATTAATGACCAGTGCACTGGCGGCACTCACCGGCACCTTGCTCGTCTACCCTGCGCACTACACTTTCCATACACCATGGATTATCGCCGCCTATCTTTTATTAGGCATATTCTGTCTGCTGGTCGCTTTACTGGTGCGACCCCAAAAAAAATATCCTACCTGGCTGTGGCGCGCACTATGGCTAATATTGCTATTGATTTTAATCATGATCGCACATGATGCCGTGACGCGCTCGACACTGCTCACGCTTTTTTAATTTTTAGTACGGCGCAGCGCGTGCCATGGCACACTTCCGCATCACCTGAAGACACTGCAGGCACCGAAACATGTGGCGCCCATCAAAGGCGCCAATGAACGTTACCACCAACTTAAGAGGAGGGGTTAATTATTACTTTTTATAACCATGCTTTCCGCTTAGTATTCTTTGCTCTAATTCTTTCTTCACATCTTTCGCCAGCAGCCGCTGTGCTCCTGCTATGATCGAGTTGCGTTAACATGCAGACATCTATCCCAAGCTATTGAATCAACATGTATTTTATAATTGCTCAGGTGCCTCAGACAAACGGCCATCTTTGGCCAATCTTTTGTGACAGCGGATTGCCTACTCAAGTGATGACATTGAATGGCTGCAGGCCGAGCATCAGTAACCTGGTTTAAAGCGTATTGGCATGATCATCTCAACTTCGCACTTAGGCTCTGTGAAGGTGCGGAATGTCGGTTGATATTTATATCTCATGCGTGTACGCTATGTGCACAGTGGTTTTTGAGTGACCTATAGCCTCTCAGATAAGTAAACTGGAATAGCCTAGTGAAATACCCGCTACCCTAGTTTATATAGAAGATACTCAATAACTGTGAATGAATAACTTTAATAAAGCGCGACATCATTACCGCCCTTTAAAAAAGAATAGTAACTATTCAGATGGCTAGTCGGGCAAATAGCTCGCCCGCCTGACGCCACCAAAGGGGGAGAATCACGATTCTCCCCCTTTGGAAACCCCCATCGCGTAAAGTCAAGTTGCCTCTGGCCTCGCGGGTGTTTTTCGAAGATTGTGCTGAATGGTTACAAAGAATATAAAGCCAAGCCGACATGCCGCGTTTAGCCCGCATTAAAAAGGATTAACAAACATGAAAAAGAAAGGAAATTCAACCAGTCCACGTAGCAATTACTCTCCCCGCCTTAGTCTTTCTCCCGAGCTTAGTTTTTTTTCTCAAAAAACTTCGGTTAATGAACTGTCGAACAACAGTGATGCAGAGAAATCACTACTCGTAGATACTGAACATTACAGCAATGATAAAGAGGATACGGTTTATTCATGCCCAAATGAAACAAAAAACCACGGCGAATTCTATGACGGGTATTATTTTTTTAACGCCGACGACCTACCCGAAGCGGCTTTCCTTTCTCCCTTTGAAGATTCATTCAGCAACCCTTCTAAAGATAAAGAATTTTTGAGTTGGCTAAAAAAAAATAAATCAGCCATCAATACAGAACAATACACACTACTTGCCGATGCGCAGCGCTCCTTACGCTTCGACAATATCTCTATTGCCGAAAGCTTGGCTGGGGGCAGCGATAGATTTCAAAAAAAACTAAATTTAAGAGATTTGCAAGAAACGCTTATTGAGCAGCTCTCTCTTGATGAAAGTTCACAAGAAAAATTTTTTAGTATAGAAAGGCTAAGCAATATCAAAAAAGCATACTCTCAATTACCTGAATATGTTTTTTATAGATCTATTATGGAGCAATTGAAGAACAAATATGATGTTTTTTTAAAGGGTGGTGAATATCATAATGGTATAGAAACACGCAGCCATGGTAGCAATCTGAAACTAAACCAACAAGAACCGCCATTACTGGATGTTTGGGTTAAAAACTTCGGCCTACAAATTAAACAAATAGATTCACATGAAGATCCGATCGAGTTAATTTTTAACTCAGACAATCTTGATGATGCCGGTGAATATTTTGCAACATTTTTCTATAATGAAAAAACGCCATGCGAGCCTATTGTTCATGATGAAAAAAAAATTACCCTAATTTCCGGCTTTTCTTTACACGCATTTCGCACCAACTCTATTGAAATTTCTGAAATATTTAAAAAAAATGCTTTAAATTTAATTGATTTTAATTTTAAACTTCCTGAAACTATAGCGTTAATAGAGGATAGTCTTAGCGATCCATGTTGGCAAAATAGCGAAAAAGAAGCGCTCAACGATTTGCTAAAAAAAATAAATGGCTATCCCGAAAAAATGTGCATCTCTCCTGCGCGACTGTTTAATGACTGGACACACCTAAGCAAGATAGAGCACACTGCCTCAAAAGAAGAAATGCTTTTTTATAGTTATCGCATGTCTTTAATTTGTAAAGAAATTTTCGGTGAGGATTTGCTTTATGAAAAAATGGCTGCTTATGCAAGCAAAAGAAAGCAGGATTTAGCGCTGAAATCAGAAGCCATCAAGCAATTTGTCCGCAGGGATACTGATCCATCCTCGGCGCTTAATTGCCTGTCTTCTGTTTTAAGCATTTTATCCAAACAAAAAAATGCTTCGCCCAATCTCTTAACTGCCGAAAATATATTAGAACGATGGATCAATGAGCACATTAGGCAAGGCGATGATTGCACCTATTATGATATATACGATTTTTTTTCTAATACATCTAAATATTTTCCACTCATGGAAGAAACTTTTGGGTCAGACCTGACGCATCACTTCCAATTGATAAAAAAAATAAAAGATCACACAGATAGTCATAGTATTTCTGAAAAAGAAAAAGACATATGCCGATTGTTAATGGGATTTTTACGAGCAAATAAACGTTACATTGGCATGCATGAGGAATTATTTGAACATTACAAACAAGCAGGCGTCAACTTTATGGATCATCGTGATGTAAACAACATGAAGGAAAATATCGAGCTTTTTCTTGGCGATGCGTTTGCAAATGAATTCATGAAAAAAATAAGTGAAGTTGTTTATGATTCTTGCTTAGACTTCGCGAGTTGCGCTGGCAATGCTAATGTAGCGAATGTAGCAAATGATACTGAAATTGAGGTTAAAGTAAGTGAACTTAGGCCGCTTAAAAATAATAGTTACCCACTGTATGGCAAAAGAAGTGGGGGGTATAAAAATGAGTTGCATAAAGATGAAGATGAAAGCAGCGATGAAGATGGAAACAATAAAAATTTTCCTGACAGCGATAATCCTTACACAAGCCACCGTACTGTTTTGCCGAAATCTATATTTTCCGCCAAGCGCATGACCGATACCCAAAAAAACCCTACGGCGACCCCATCGTTTAACTTTAATAAGTCTCTTTGATTAAATAACAAAAGACCACAATAACTTATATTTCATCTTTACAATTTCACTAAAAAACGCGCGCAGGAGTTAACGTATGGCAAACGCTAGACCAGACACCTCTAAACATTTATCCTCAAGAAGAAATTCTTTTTCTAGTTTTGATGAAAATTTCACAAAAACAAACTCAGAATCTAAAGACAACACGCCAAACGTAGAAATGATGAAAATGCGGCGGCGAGGTTCACTGCCACTGCTTCCCTCTGCGTCAAAACAAACCAACCTAAATGACTCACTCAGTCGATTAATCGATTTTCTTGAAGATAAAGATTTTGACTGGTCGCAAATATGCCATGATGTTACCGATACAATTTTAACCACAGACAAATTTTGTTATAACATAACTGAAATCATTAACAAAATTATTGCTCACCTATCAGAAAACCCTTACAGGGAAACAAAAAAAGAAAGAACAAAAAATCACGAACCTTCAGATGAAAAAAATAACAAAGAATTGACTATATGGTTAACCAATTTGTTGTCTTTGCTACAAAGCATTAAATTTCTCAAAGTATCGTTCAACATGGATGTTTACCTTATCACACCAAAAAATCTATTAGCCTCTTTTCTTGCAACATTAAAAAGCACGCTTAACCCCCTATCAGATACAATCAATATTGCTGAGGAGGGTGATGAAAAGGAATGCGATATACAAAAAAATGATAAAGATACATTTTACGAATTATTAGATCATATATATTCATACTGCTTCAAGTTATACACTGGAAAGAATGACGACATAGGAAATATGTTAATTTTTTTTGCGGACATTCGACCGTTATTACATTCATTAGCGCCTATTGCGTATGCACTTACCAAAAATATAAATGATTACGATAACGCCTTTATCCAAATAATAAATGATTACCACACCCTGCGCAACAGCTATACACAATTAACGAAATTAATAGCAGAAAAAAACATTCAAAAAATTTCCAGCTATGCCAGCATCGTTATGCTGAATAATACGCTAAAAGCAATAAATATATCAGGTGATCTCGATTTACTTCAGCTGCCACCCCTTGAACTGCTTCAATGCTATCAATGTATTAAAATTGCACAATTGGTTGAGAAATTATTTCCTGTCGCTGTTAATCTAACAGATCAACTCACAATTAAAGAAGCAGCATTTTTAGATAACAGCTTCCAACAAGCGGCCTGGAAGAGCATGAGCATGCGTGCATATCGTAGCATCGACGATGCTGAACTCAGAACAGCCATTTATCAAGATAATCCGCATTGGCTTTCACGCCTGGGCACACTCCCCTCGCCCCCCCCTCCAGCGCATGGCGTCAATGGTCTATTGGGTTTAGCCTCTATCTCCATTTTCTGCTGTCAGCTACCGCTTGACGATAAAGAATGGATTGTTGATTTGAAAGAAGAATTACAAAGCAAACAGGGTATTGCTGATATTTATAGCAAATTTAATTACGGGATGAATAGCAGAAAACAAGAGAGTCAAGTCGCCGTCCCGCATTACGGGCGGGCAGCCCTCTAACCGACATCCGGCACCTTCTTCCCTATACTTCAACACAAACAATTACAGTAGCGCTCACCCCCTAAATGTGCTAAATTTCTGCTTCCCTGACTACTTACCCTGTGAAACTGCCCGAACCATGTCTCCGCTATTTTATGACACCCTAAAAATCCTGCACATCTTGGGCGCCACGCTGGTGCTGAGCAGTTTAGCCTATTGCATTGCGTTATGGCACGCCATGCCTAACGCCGATAACAGCTATGTATTATTTGCACGCATCCAAAAACAAACCGCCCTCATCATCATGCCGCTGGGCACGCTACAACTTTTGAGCGGCGTCACGCTGATCAGCCTGCAACATACGGCATTAGGGCTGCCATGGCTGTATCTAAGTTTCGCTGGCTTCATTGGGCTGATGACATGCTGGCTAGGTTTTATGTATTGCCTCACCATGGCACAACAAAACACGCTACAGAATAATGATCAAAAAAACCCGCATCGTCGCGCATTTTATCGACGCGCGCAAACCTATATGCTGGCGGCCAGCGGCATTGCGCTTGCTGTCATCTTGTTTGCTATGACCAGCCGCTTGGCGCACGTGCCCGGCAATGGCTAGTCTATTGCGCTTCGATCAATTAAGTTATGAACGCAATGAGCAAGCCGTATTCGCCCCCATCAGCGGCGCGCTGGTAGCAGGCGATTTATTACAAATCACCGGCGCAAATGGTTGCGGCAAATCCACACTGCTACGCTTGCTGGCAGGATTATTAACGCCGGCGACTGGAAAAATACACATAACCGCTGACACAAAATTACTGTATATCGGCCATCACAATGGCATCCACGCCAGCTTGACGGCGCGCGAAAATTTGGCGTGGGTCGCTGGATTATTTGGCATCAAGTTGACGCCTGAAAAAATGGATCACGTGCTGACAACTGTCGGTATTGTGCAGCTCGCCGATATACAGACGAGCCAATTTTCCGCCGGCCAAGCGCGGCGACTAGCACTGGCACGATTATTATGCATTCCCGCCGATATTTGGCTATTGGATGAGCCGACGACTTCATTAGATCGTGCGGGCCAGCAATGGCTAGCGGCATTAATCACCGCAAAACGCACAACGGGCGGCATCGTCATCATGACCAGCCATGCGCAACACGCTGTACCGGTTTCTGCAAACTTAGTTTGCACGATTCACCACCAACCTTGTCCGTCGCCGGCGACCCGCGTGAATACGCGCAACTACCACAGCGCGCTCGCGCTGACAAAATACAACCTGCTCACCACCGTCCGCGCCGCCGCCGCGTGGCTCACGCCGTTACTTTTTTTTACCATCGCCCTCACCTTATTCGCGATTGCCGCAGGCCCCGACATACGCGTACAACAAACGCTCGCGCCGGCTATCATTTGGGTGACGGCCTTGCTTGCTATTTTATTATCGATTGACACGCTGTTTCGCACTGATATGGCAAATGGCACTATCGACTTACTGCTGACGTCGCCCTATTCGCCCACGCTGGCCGTGGGCAGTAAAATCTTCAGTCACTGGCTGGCCTATTGTTTACCGCTTATTTTATTAAGCCCGCTCGCCGGCTTGCTACTGGGTTTATCGCCGCATATGACGGGCGTGTTACTCCTCTCACTCTTTTGCGGCACGCCCATTCTCAGCCTAACGGGCAGTATCGGCGCGGCGCTCGTTGCCGGCATCCGGGGTCATGGGTTATTATTGCCGGTTCTCATCATGCCGCTGTATATTCCGACACTGATATTTGGCATAGGCATGATGGATGCGGCGAACGCACACCAACCGCTGGCTGCGGAAATGGCTGTTTTGCTGGCATTCAGCTTACTGGGATTGGCCACGGCGCCGCTACTCAGCAGCCTCGCTTTGCGCAATGGAGTTAATCAATAAGTCATGTTCAACTGGCTCACGCAATATTGGCTTTCGCCAAAAAGTTTTTATCACGCGAGCGGGCGTCTGTTACCGTGGTTAGCATTTGTGTGTTTATTAGCGTTGGGCTATGGCAGTATTGCCGGCTTATTTTTTGCGCCGGCGGATTATCAGCAAGGCGATGGCTTTCGCATTATGTATGTGCATGTGCCGAGTGCGTTTGCGGCGATGGCGGTCTATTTTCTAATGGCGGTTAGCGCATTGATTACCTTGGTGTGGCGCGTCAAAGTCGCGGCTATTTGTATGTCGGTCAGTGCGCGCATTGGCGTTTGGTTTACCTTATTGGCGCTGATTACCGGTTCATTGTGGGGTAAACCGATGTGGGGCACCTATTGGGTCTGGGATGCGCGCTTAACGTCTGTCTTAATTTTACTTTTTTTATATTTAGGTTTTATTGCTTTACAATCGGTCATTACTGACATACAAGCACGTGAACGTGCCTCAGCGATTCTGGCTTTGATTGGCGTCATCAACTTACCCATTATTCATTATTCAGTTATTTGGTGGAACACGCTACATCAAGGTCCCTCGCTCAGCGCTTTTGCGCAACCCACGATTGCCGCCGCCATGTTATGGCCGCTGTTGGCGATGATTACCGGATTTTTATTGTTTTTTGCAGTGATTTTATTATGGCGCATGCGCAATCATATTTTATTACGTGAAATGCGCACACAATGGGTGGAGGCGTTAATCAAATGACGGCATTTTTTAATATGGGTGGCTATGGCATATGGATATGGCCGGCGTGGGGTGTGACGCTCGCGGTATTTTTAATCAATATGCATTTTGCCGCGCGCGAAAAGAAAGCTATTTTGCAGCGTATTCGTCGTTTTTATAATAGATCACCGCATGAATCCATTACGTCGTAGAAAATTAATCGGCATTGTGCTTATTTTATTGGCGCTGGCGGCTGCGGCTGCACTCATATTGTTTGCTTTACGCCAAAACATTAATTTATTTTATACGCCAACGCAACTACAACACGCCCATGTTCAAGCAAACACCCCGGTACGCATTGGCGGTTACGTGCAAAAACACAGCGTACAATATGATGCATCGGGCGCCAGCGTCAATTTTGCGATCACCGATCGCCTCAATAACTTGCGTGTCAATTATCAAGGCGTATTGCCCACTTTATTTCGCGAAGGGCAAGGCGTCGTGGTCACCGGTCATTTTAATCAAGCGCATCAATTTATTGCTGATCAAGTATTAGCGAAACATGATGCAAAATATATGCCGGCCAGTGTTGCAAAAATGTTAGCCGCTCAAGCGAGGCCACGCACATGATTCCAGAATTAGGCACTTTCGCTATTATTTTAGCGTTCTTATTTAGCTTATTACAGATCGGCAGTGGTGCTTATCGTTATCGTCATCCACACACATTAGTGCTACCCAAAACCGCAGCACTTGCCCAAGGATTTTTTCTGCTATGTGCCATGGCATGTTTAATTTTATCGCTCATCAGCAATGATGTAACGGTTATTTATGTGCGCGAACATTCGCATCCCAGCTTGCCGTTGCTGTATCGTATTGGCGCTGCGTGGGGTGGACATGAAGGCTCGTTATTATTATGGTGTTTAATACTGGCCGGCTGGACAGCGGTATTCATTTTTGCCAATCAAACGCGCATCATACCCGCTTTACGCGCCGCCATTTTAATGAATTTAGGATTAATTAGCTGCGGTTTTTTATTATTTTTATTACTCACCTCTAATCCGTTTTTACGCGACTTTCCCACCCTACCCGTCTCAGCCGCCGACCTCACGCCGTTATTGCAAGATCCTGGATTGTTGTTTCATCCACCCATACTCTACAGCGGTTATGTCGGCACTGCCGTTGCCTTTGCCTTTGCCATGGCGGCATTATGGTATGGCGAATTTCCGCCCGCGCTCGCACACGCTTTGCGACCCTGGGTATTATTGCCTTGGGCATTTTTAGGCTGTGGCATTGTGGCAGGCAGTTGGTGGGCCTACCGTGAATTAGGTTGGGGCGGCTGGTGGTTTTGGGATCCGGTGGAAAATGCGTCCTTGTTACCTTGGTTAGCCACAACCGCTTTGCTACATAGTTTAATCGTCACGCAAAAACGTCAAACATTTGCCGGCTGGAGTATTTTGCTGGCTATGTTAGCATTTTCCTTGAGTTTGATTGGCACATTTTTAGTGCGCTCTGGCGTATTGGTTTCGGTACATGCTTTTGCGACTGACCCGGCGCGCGGCATTTTTTTGCTTATTTTTCTCACGCTGTTAGCGGGTGGCAGTTTGTTACTGTATGGTTTACGCATTGTCCGTTTTTATCGCCCCGTCAACTTTGCGTTAGTATCGCGCGAAACATTTTTATTATTCAATACGATCTTATTACTGACTGCCGTCGTCACTATTTTAACCGGCACCCTCTACCCCATTATATTAGACGCATTGAATCTCGGCAAAATTTCAGTGGGCGAACCCTATTTCAATACGTTATTTACGCCTTTGATGTTAATTGTGTTGTTATTCATGGGGGTTGCGCCGCATATGCATTGGCAGCACTATGCGCTAAAAAAATTATCCGCGCATATCCTTTTCCCCCTCCTCATCAGTTGCATCGTCATTGCCAGTTTTCCTTGGCTGACGGATTTTCAATTTCATTTCATGGCCAGCTTAGGCATCGCTTTCGCAAGCTGGGTGATTGCCGCAACGATCGTCTATTTATGGCAACACCGTCACGCCGGCACATTGTCACATATCGCCATGGCGATTGCGCATATTGGCATTGCGATATTAGCCTTGGGCGTCACCATCAATAAAACCTATAGCGCAGAGCGGCAATTACGTATTGCCGTCGGCGACACCACGACACTGGCTGGCTACACATTTGACTTTATACAACAAACACGCACGGCGGCGGAAAACTATACCAGCTTAAATGCGATTTTTACTGTAAAATACAATGGAAAAATGCAAGGAACGATAACCACGTCGCAACGCACTTTTGTCAGCCACAATGAATCGCTGAGCCACCCGGGCATTTTATGGAATGGCTGGCGCGATTTATATATTGCGTCAGGCAATGTCTATACGAATGGCAGCTGGGCGATACGCATTTATTATCGTCCGCTGGTGCGCTGGATTTGGCTGGGTGGCTTACTCACCGTGCTGGGTGGCCTATTTGCTTTACTCAATGCGTATTTTCAGAGGCGAAAAAAAGCATGCTAAAACATATCAGACCGTTATTGCCCCTCGTCATTTTCGTATTCATTGCGGTATTTTTGTGGAAAGGCTTGCGATTAGCGCCGGCCGAAGTCCCCTCACCCTTGATCGGCAAACCCGTCCCCGCCTTTAGTTTGCCATCATTATTTAATCTGCAACAAAATTACGATCAAAAAATATTTAACGGTGAAGTCAGTGTATTCAATGTGTGGAGTAGCACTTGTTCGGCGTGCGCCGCGGAACATGATTTATTAATGGATAGCGTTGCGCACACCCAGCATATTGCTTTTTATGGTCTGGATTATCGCGATGATACTGAAGCGGCTAAAGCATGGCTAAAACACTATGGCAATCCGTATCACTTAGTCTTGGCGGATGTCAGTGGTGATGCCGCAATTGACTGGGGCGTTTATGGCACGCCCGAAACATTTATTATCGACAAACACGCCCATATTCGCTATCGCCAAATTGGTGCGATTGATCGTGATACGTGGCAGCACGTGTTATTGCCTTTGATTGAGCAGTTACAACATGAGCAATAATTTTCACGTCGCGTTTTTTATGAAAAAAATAGGTATATCGATCATGATGTCCATTGCCACATTTTTTTGCCTGCCGACACACGTTTTTGCCGCCACCGACAATTATGCCTTCGTTTCAGCAACACAAGCGACACGCTTTCAAACGCTCACCAGCCAATTACGCTGCCTTGTTTGTCAAAATCAAACATTAGCCGATTCCGAGGCACCGCTCGCTGCCGACTTACGTCACCAGATTTATATCAAAATGCAGGCAGGACAAACGGATGCGCAAATTGTCGCCTATCTTGTCGCGCGCTACGGCAATTTTATTTTATATCGTCCACCCTTCGTTCCTGCCACTTTATTTTTATGGCTAGGACCTGCCTTATTTTTATTATTAGCAGGTGGTGGATTACTTTTTTTTATTCGCATCAACCGGAAGGTATAGCCGTAAAATATGTCATCCTTATATATCAGCTTAGTGTTCATGCTTGCCATCGCAATTACTTTTTTAGTCATTGCTGTGCCAGGTAAAATAACCGCTTATCTCGCCACGCTCTTGGTCTTATTTGCCTTGGCACTTTATCTATTATTTGGCAATGTAGCAGGACTGAGCACATGGCTGGCGCGCGGCCAAACGCATTATAATTTATTAGTCGCAGTCGATCGACTGGGCGGCATGGACGCCATTGTTAAACGTATCAGCGTGCATTTAACCGACCATCCGAATGATGCTAAGGGCTGGATGATTTTAGGTAAAATTTGGCTGGCAGAAAAACAATATCTTAAAGCACAAGCTGCTTTTAGCCGCGTGCTGCAGCTCGAGCCCAATAACAAAGAAGCGCATAAATTGTTACAGCTCAGCACCCCCTCGCCAGCCAGCTAGTGCTCTGTCAGTCAGGGTGCTGCGCTATTACAAAAATTATTACACGCCACTTTCTGTTGCCGGTTGCGAAAACCTTTTGGCATTATTCCCCTGCGCGGCAGCTTGTGTGCTATCCGCATAATGCACCCGCCCAAATGTTTCGCGAATAAACAGCGTAACGATAAGCCCAATGAAAATGCCTATGGGCAATACGCTCAACGCTACTGTATAAGCATGTTGCGAATAAACGCGACTACCATGTTCCAGCAGGCCATGCCAATTCAGATCAAGTAACTTACCAATCAAAGGCGGAAACACCATGCCACTGATCATGACGATCATATTAATCAAGCCAATCGCTGTGCCGGCAGAATGCAGGGGTGTTTGTTCCCGCGCGATAGCAAACACTAATACTTGCGCACTTGAAAAGAAACCCAGTGCAAATAGCAACATAATCGGCCAATTCGGGGTATACAATAAAACACAAAATATCAGCAAGCCGACTGAAGCTGTTATGAAAATCGGCATACAACGTCGATGAAAACGATCGGAGATCATGCCCCAAAACGGCGCACCACACGCACAACCAATAAAGATCAATGCCGTCGCGTGTCCCGCATCCATAGAAGAAAAACCATGGACTTGATGCAACCAAGCGGGCGCACAAAATTCAGCAAACGCTGGCAAGAAAAGATAAAACAAACACCCGATAATCCCCGTCAGCCACAACTGGGGTTTGCTAAATACATGCCACAATCCAACTAATACTTCACGAAATGTGGTGACATGATGCTGACCTGATTCATGCCACGGATTAACGTCCCGCACCACCGACCACAAAATAATTGACACTAACAACCCACCACACGCTGCTTCACGCATAGCCGTGCGCCAGCCTTGAGAATCAATCAGTAAACGTAATATTGTATCGCCAAAAACCGCGCCCAGCATGCCTAAACAAAATACGATACCCGACATCAATGCGAACCGTTGCGGGGGCAACCAGATAGAAGCTAATTTAGTCGCACCGACAAAAGCAAATGCCGAACCAAATCCAATCATGAGACGGCCAATCAACGCGTACATCCAGTTATGGCTACAAGCAAACAGCCACGCACCGCCGCCACAAAACAAACACGCCATGGTCAACAAACGTCGTGGCCCATAGCGATCCATCAACAAGCCCACCATAATTTGCATCGGCACATAAATCACATAATAAGATGGGCCGGACAAATAGCCGTATTGCACACCGGTTAAACTATAAAAACGCATCAAACTGTCTTGCATCACACTGGGTGACATACGTAACAAACATTCATAACTATAAAAAAAAGCGCCAAGTGCACAGATAGCCCACGGCAGTATTAGCGCTCTCATATTCATTGCTCTTGCCGTCATGCAATTCTCCTGTTATTTGGATCAGCGCTTAACACGCGCCAATCAATATATCACGGAAACTCGACACGCACGTCGCGTGTCAGTTGATTAATTTCTACTACAAAAGATGAGTCGGTGATGGGGATAGAATCCGCAGCACACTGCATTGAAAAATTGGACAGTTGCTGTCCTAGATGCGGGAAAAAACATGAGGGGTCTGACGCCGAAGATCGATACATACACTAAGCCGTCGGACAGTGATTGAGTGCTACGCCAGAATGGATAGCAGCAGAAGCTACAGCTGATGATACGCGCTCACGCAAACGCGGGTCAAGGATATGCGGCAACAAATATTCAGCGCCAAATTCCATACGCTGTCGCCCCGATGCCGTTAAAACTGCTTCAGGTACCGGCTCATGTACGAGCTCACGAATGGCTTTTACCGCCGCCAATTTCATCGCTTCGTTAATGGTTGATGCGCGCACATCCAATGCACCACGGAATAAATAAGGAAAACACACTGCATTATTGATTTGATTAGGATAATCGCTACGCCCCGTTGCCATCACCACATCCGCACGCGTTGCCATCGCAAGCTCTGGCATGATTTCGGGCGTCGGATTAGAAAGCGCAAATATAATCGGTTTTGCCGCCATAGTAAGCAACATATCCGCTGTCAGCACCCCAGGACCCGACAAACCAATAAACACATCCGCACCCACTACCGCTTCTGCCAACGTGTAACGATCCGTCTCCACCGCAAAAGCACGCTTATAAATATTCAAATCACTGCGCTCGGTATGGATTACGCCACTGCGGTCGACGAGTAATAAATTATTGCGCGGCAAACCCAGCTCAGTCAGCAATTGCATGGTGGCAATCCCTGCGGCACCCGCCCCCGCACAGACAACACGCACATCTGCCAATGTTTTGCCTTGCAATTGCATCGCGTTCAATAACCCTGCCGCAACGACAACCGCTGTACCATGTTGATCATCGTGAAACACGGGAATAGATAATTTTTGTTGCAAGGTTTTTTCTATCTCAAAACATTCTGGCGCACGAATATCTTCGAGATTAATTGCGCCAAACGACGGCGCGATGCGCACAATCGTGTCAATCACGCCGGCGGGATCTTCACAATCAATTTCAATATCAATCGCATCAATACCGGCAAAATGCTTAAAGATAACCGCCTTACCTTCCATCACCGGCTTTGCTGCCAATGCGCCCACATTACCCAACCCTAATACCGCAGTACCATTGGTAATCACCGCGACTAAATTGCCGCGCGTTGTATAGTGCCATGCGGCCTCAGGATCTTTGGCAATGGCCAGCACGGGTTCCGCCACGCCAGGCGTGTAACAAAGGGATAAATCTTCTTGGGTTTTCATCGGACATGTTGGGACAATTGCGAGTTTGCCCGGTACGGGAAAACGGTGGTACTTAAGCGCAGCTTCGCGTAAATCATTAGCTGACATGCGTGATGAGCTCCCGTTTGCGTTTTTATGCCGGTGTCTATATATCTTTTATGTGAAAATAGGGCAGGCGAAGCAAGCTAAACTCGCGACACATTACATTGAATGAACGCTGGCAACTTCTGCCAGCGCGCGTGCCCTAACGTACAAGGGGATAAACTTAGCCCGCTTGTTCTTGTTGATCTTGTGGCTGTTCGCCGGCACCTTTACGTGCATATTTTTGACGAAAACGATCCACGCGGCCAGCAGTATCAACGATCTTTTGCTTACCGGTATAAAAAGGATGACATTTGGAACATACTTCAAGTTGTAGATCCCGACCTAAAGTTGATGACGTGACAAATGCATTGCCGCAGCTACAGGCAACCTTTATTTCCTTGTACTCGGGGTGGATACCCTGTTTCATAACACGAACCTCTTCTGCCAATTACGCTAAGCTCGGCATAATAGCGGGGATGATGAATTTAAGCAAGGGGGAAATCAGGCGCTCCCGCTGAACAACGTCCAATGGACGCATTTTATATTGAAAAACGCGCCCCCTCGCACTTTCGCTGCACATCAGGTAAAATGCGCCACCTTAGCAATTCAATCTATTCATACCCTCCATCACAGACAGGTTACCCGTGACTGAAAAACTTCGTAATATCGCCATCATCGCCCACGTCGATCATGGTAAAACCACGCTCGTTGACAAATTATTGCAACAAACATCGAGCTTATCCAAAAAAACCAGCCAAACCGAACGCGTCATGGACAGTAATGACTTAGAACGGGAACGTGGCATCACCATTTTGGCCAAAAATACCGCCTTAAAATGGCGCGACTACCGCATCAATGTCGTCGATACGCCCGGGCACGCTGATTTCGGCGGTGAAGTCGAACGCATCTTATCTATGGTCGATTCTGTTTTATTATTAGTCGACGCTGTCGATGGCCCCATGCCGCAAACCCGCTTCGTCACACAAAAAGCATTTGCGCGCGGCTTAAACCCAATCGTCGTCATCAATAAAGTTGACCGCCCCGGCGCGCGTCCTGACTGGGTGATGGATCAAGTGTTCGAATTATTCGATCGCCTCGGCGCAACTGATCGACAACTGGATTTTCCCGTCATTTATACGTCCGCCCTACTCGGCTATGCAACACTCGACCTCACACAAGCCAGTGACACGATGGATCCGTTATTTGAAGCCATCGTCAAACACGTACCGCCACCCGAAGTCGAGCCAGAAGGCGCGTTTCAAATGCAAATCAGTACGCTTGATTATTCCAGCTATGTTGGCATGATCGGCGTTGGCCGTATTCGCCGTGGCCAAGTAAAATCAGGCATGCCTGTCACCGTGATTGACCGTCACGGCAAAACACGTCCCGGCCGTATCCTACAAGTATTAGAATATTTAGGCCTGGATCGCAGTGAAGTGTCTGTTGCCAATGCGGGCGATATCGTGGCGATTACCGGCATTGACGCCTTGAAAATTTCAGATACTTTATGTGACCTCAATTGCGTAGAAGCTTTACCGGCGTTGAACGTCGACGAACCGACCGTTAGCATGACCTTTCAAGTCAACACCTCCCCTTTTGCGGGGCGTGAAGGGAAATTTATCACGAGCCGCAAAATTCGCGAACGTCTCGACCAAGAATTAATGCATAATGTCGCGTTGCGCGTTGAAGATACGGCTGATCCAGATAAGTTTCGTGTTTCCGGCCGCGGTGAATTACATTTATCTATTTTAATTGAAAATATGCGTCGCGAAGGTTTTGAATTAGCCGTCTCACGCCCTGAAGTCATCATGCGTGAAATCGATGGTGAAATGCAAGAACCTTACGAAACCCTAGCAATTGACATAGAAGTCACGCACCAAGGCGCCATCATGGAACAACTCGGCGCACGTCGCGGTGATTTAAAAAACATGGTCACCGATTCACGTGACCGTGTCCGATTAGACTATGTTATCCCTGCACGCGCTTTAATTGGTTTTCATAATGAATTTTTAACCATGACGTCCGGCACAGGCTTGATGTTCCATGTATTCAGTCATTATGGCGCGGCATACAAAGGTCAATTTGCGCAACGTAAAAATGGCGTATTGATTTCCAACCAAACGGGCGTGGCATTAGCTTATGCGTTATGGAATTTGCAAGAACGCGGCCGCATGATCATCAGCCCACAAACCGAAGTATACGACGGGATGATTGTCGGTATTCATTCGCGTGACAATGATTTAGTCGTCAATGTCTGCAAGGCCAAGCAGCTCACCAATATTCGTGCCGCCGGATCGGATGAAAATATTTTATTGACGCCACCCATTCAAATGTCGCTTGAGCAAGCCTTAGAATTCATCGATGATGATGAGCTGGTTGAAGTCACGCCGCAAACAATCCGTATCCGCAAAAAATTCCTCAAAGAGCATGAAAGGAAGCGATCGTCTAAGAGTTAAGGTATACTGAATGCAAGTCTCTACACTAGCGGAGGACCGTCACTATGACCATTGCGAAACGACAAGACAGCCATGCCGATTGCGCTGATCCTCATGAGGATTGCTGCACGGAACATGACGACACCTGCCATAAAAAAGCCGATGACTTAGCAGACGTCGTCGATTCTTTATATAAATTGGCAGGCGAACTTGGCGGTGCTTCTGGCGCCACGATTGAGAAAATGGCTGCCAAAATCAGTAAAAAATCGGAAAAAGCACATGCGTCATTAACAGCCTATGTCACAGAAAAACCCTTAAAAGCCTTGGGGATTGCCGCATTAGCAGGGCTCGTCATTGGCTGGTTATTGCGTAAATAAAGAGGACAGCTATGGACGGCGAGCAACAAGAAAAAAGCACACCGCAGCACCGCACCGTAAATCAGCTGGGTCGCTTACTGCGCGCGCTCTTCAGCCTCGCGTGCAGTGGCGCATGCTTGTTCTCTCTCGCCAAGCAAGATGCACGGCTGGCTGGCAAAAATCTCATCATGCTCGCCCTCTTATTACTGGCCGCCAGCGTTATATTGGCTGCGATCTGGATTTGCATTCAAGCGTGGTTGTTTATTTATTTATTATCAAGCATTGCTATTACACCAGTTGCCGCAGTAACATATTTATTAATGTTCAATGTCGGATTATTTATTGTGATCACGTGCGCCATCATCCGTGCCAAAAATAAATTATCCTTTTCGCAAACCCGCCAATGGCTGGTCACGCGTTATCAACAGCGCAATAAACATCCATAGGAGTCTATATGAGTAAAGAAAGAAATACGCGCAAAGATGTTAAGAAAAAACCGCTGAAAACCAAGGAAGAAAAACGTCGCGAAAAACAAGAAGAAAAAAAGAAAAAGTAACATGACGTATCTTCTCTGAGCACCCCCGCCAGCTGGCGGGGGCAGAGCTGTTACAATTTATGCAGGACATACCCAATGACTCACGATAAAAAACGCTGTGCCTGGGTGACAGCCGAAAAAATTTACATAGACTATCATGATAATGAATGGGGACAGCCTACGTATGATGATCAGCGCTTGTTTGAATTTTTGATTTTAGAAGGTGCTCAGGCAGGTTTAAGCTGGATCACTATTTTAAAAAAGCGCGACAATTATCGCGCAGCGTTTGATGAATTTTCGCCACAAAAAATAGCGTGCTATAACAAAAAAAAGATAGACGCATTATTAACTAACCCAGGCATCATCAGGAATCGTCTAAAAATCGAATCCGTTGTAACAAATGCGAGGGCTTATTTAAACATATTGGCAACACATACCCGTTTTTCCGAGTATATCTGGCAATTTGTCGATGGCCAACCCATTTTGAATCACTGGCAACGTCCAGAACACGTTCCCACCAGCACATCCCTTTCCAGCAACATGGCAAAAGACCTAAAACAACAGGGTTTTAAATTTGTCGGCACCACAATTTGCTATGCATATATGCAGGCGGTAGGCATGGTCAATGATCACCTAACCCGTTGTTACAAGCACCTCAGTTAAGGGCCTAACCGCGGTAACAGATCACTTCTCTGGAATTGATACATCAGTCACTGCGCTTATGGCATAGACAAAATAAAAGCAGCCCATGCCATAACACAG
>VFKI01000078.1 GCA_009885665.1 Gammaproteobacteria bacterium | reverse complement strand
TTTTGTATAAATCGAGGCAAAAATGCGTTTTAAAGCGCAGTTTACACGCAAGTAAATGAGCATTTAAAACGCATTTTTAACGAAGAGTTATCAAGAAAGACGGACCCTTGGAATGTCGGGTATTCCTGCGATTTTTCTTCTTCCGGCACGCTTATATCTGACACCACGCTGGGCGCAATCTGTCAAAGTTATTTATGCGCAGAGCCTAATTGTTTCGTCGAAATAATTTCTGATAACCCGCAATAATACACCAAAAAATAAAGCTAATAATCGCAAGCAGGATTGAGCACGATCCAATGGCGATCAGCGGAAATGGTTCGTGTAGGAATCCTGCCTGGTCTACCGTTGAGCCAATTAATTTAACTGCGATCAGGCAAGTCACACCAAGCAGGGAAAATGACAACGTGATCCATTTCAGTATTTTTGTTGCATTCATAATTCATCTCTCCGAAGCTTATATCGTTTCTCAGATAAGCAAAGTGGAATAGCCGAGTGCACCGCCATTAAATCAAGCATACTGCGACCCCAAAAAGATTGAAGATGCGCGTGGTGTTGCTAAAAGCCAACCTGCCGTGGGTTCGTCGGATCGTAAAATACAAGGGCGTATTTTCCGACCGCATGGATGCAGCTTCATCCGACGCAGTCCACGGTGGGTTGGCTGACTTAATTTAATCGCAGTGAAGCCGCCGCCATCGCGAAAAATCTAGAGATTTTTCGGAGAGGCTATACCTACTGACAACTTCCACCGCTCACACAAGTTTTCAGCCCTTTAGCAAAAGCATAACCATTGTTTTTATCAAAGTTAGCTTCCCACTCAAACACACCCCCAAAATTAGCAATGGCTTTAGGTGGGGCATAATTGTCACAGCTATCCGCGCCTTTGGTGGCAGTCCGCAAGCATTGCAAGGCGCGCTTAATGGTAGCGATAGGATAAACCGGATCACCATCACCAGCACCACCTTGCTTTGCCACCAAATACCCCAACACCACCTGGGAAGGATTTAAATAAGCGATATAAGGTAAAAACGTTTTGGTATTCCAATCGTTTAGCAAATCAGCCGCCATTGCCACGGAAGCATCTGGGCTTTGCGTATTGAGCAGGGAATAAATCGTGCCATCTAAGCCACGCACGCTCGGATTTTGATACATCTGCACACCCACCCAACTGATATCTGCATGGGTTTGCATAATCAACGCGGCGTAAGAACCCCAAATAGAACCAAAGTCATTTTTTTGTTGCACAAACACATTAGGTGGCTGCGGCGCCATGCTTTGCAGTAAGTTAGGATATTTGGCATGCAATTGATTCATGATATTCGCTAACACAGCAATATCACCCGTCGGTTGCCCGAAGGTGCTGGCATCATTAAAGCCTTGCTCAATATCAATATCAATCCCGTCAAAACCATATTGCGTGATTAACTGTGAGATCGATTGCATGAAATTTTGCGTAAAGAGTGTCGGTGTCGTTGAGCTTAATACCTGATGAAAATTCACCGTGGCATTGGCAGCACCATCGGGCACCTGCGCGCCACCTAACGATAATGACACTTTAATGCCTTGACTATGCAAGCTTGCAATATAAGCAGGCGTAATCAAAGGAAAGGCGGTAACAATCGCACCAGGCGTTGCGGTATCAAATACGCCAAAAGCAATGACGACATTGGTGTAACCTGCAGCGGCTAATTCGCTCGCCGCGGGTGGCGTGGTAGCAATCGGGGAAACTTTATTGTCAACCCAGCCTGGTACATAGGCGATCATGCGCTGGCTGTCGGCGCTGGCTTTGCTGAAGGTAACCGTTTCTGTGGCGTCGGCTTTCACTGACAAAGGCTGCTGACTGAAGCTTGGCTGGTAGCCACTGACAGCGTCTGTGCTCAGCTGATACAGCCCGCCATCCGTTAGAGAGACCGTGATGTTGCCACTACCATGCGCAATCACCATGCTAACGCTCAGCGGTTGAGCGCCATCTGCCGGCGTGAAATTGAGTTTCAGGCTGTTAATGGCATCCGGCAACCCATTTACGACAACATTCACTTTGTCAGTGGCCACCGCGCTACATTGATAGCGCAATTGTGCTAAAGGCGGCGTGCTGGCATTGCTCACCAGCGTGGCCGGCGAAAAATTCGCGGCACACACGCTACCATGCCACTGAATTGCGGGGCTACTTAATTGATAGCTTGCATTATTGATTAAACCGCCAATCGTTTTTGCTTGATTCCAAACCAATATCGCTGCTTGACTGCTGCCACTCGCGGTGTTGGTTAAGATGATATTAGGATTACCGCTATAACCATTTAAAGCAGTTGGGAGGTTCGGCGCTTGAATATTGATACTGCCCGGCACGCTAACGGCAGCATATTGAATGCGGGTGGACACGGTTTGGTTAGGAGAAACGCTGACGCTTGCCGGCGTGGCGACACCTGCGTAGCTGCTGCCTTGCCCATCACTGATGGATTCGGGCTGTATGGTGTAATTGCCCGCCGCTAAGCCGCTGATCAGCGTGTGGTCTTGCCAGGCTAAATTTGCCGTCGTGATCAAGCGATTATCTTGCAAAATATCGATTTTTGTTGTGCTAGCAACGCCGCTGGGTTGTGCGGTGGTATTGTCCAGTGCAATGCTACCCTGCGCGACGGGTTGACCGGTAATAACTTTGACGCTATTAGGCGTAAAGTCTGCTAAACCAAACTCATAACGAAACGCAATACTTTGATTCGGCATAAGTTTGCTATTCGCCCATGTGGCTTGCGTAAAACTTAACGGCAAGCTGATGAGATAACCCGATGCATTATTCGTGTCGGGTTGTGCGTTTAGCATTTTCACACTGGTGGGATAACTGAGCGCGCTACCCTCCATCCACCAACTGCTATGTAACGCAGATGCATCATGAAAGGTAATGCGACTATCTTGTAAATTAATGGCGTAGTTGCAATGATTGGTCAGGGTAATAACCGCATGTGTCCAATCTTTGCTAGAACCCGCACCAGCGGCAACTTGGCCGATCAAACACTGCGAATCCGCATATTGGGGGGCGATGGCCGGCGTGGCAAAACCGGTTTGGGTAAGCAGCATCAAGCTGCTGAATATGAGGGTGGTACGAAACGGTGGGACTGGCAAGCGCATACTATATCCTTAATCTGTTTTTTTGGAAAGGCACTAAGATTAAGACTGCGTTATCCTTATTTTTACATGATAAATAAGTATTTCCGACATTCCAAGGATCCGTTTTTTTTGATAACGCTTCGTTAAAAATGCGTTTTAAATGCTCATTTACTTGCGTGTAAACTGCGCTTTAAAACCCATTTTTGCCTC
>VFKI01000131.1 GCA_009885665.1 Gammaproteobacteria bacterium | reverse complement strand
TTTTGTATAAATCTAGGCAAAAATGCGTTTTAAAGCGCAGTTTACACGCACGCAAATGAGCATTTAAAACGCATTTTTAACGAAGAGTTATCAAAAAAGACGGATCCTTGGAATGTCGGATATATATAGGTCATATAATAGATTGCCATCATGTTAGCTTACTTTCCCAGTGTTATACCCTATTCATGCATTTTTATTGTAAAACGCGTTCTGTCGACCGTTCACAGGAGTTTTTGATGAGTAATTTGAGTCTGCAAGAGCAATTGCAAGCTTTGGCAAGTGAATTGCCAACCGTGGCTGCTGCCGTAGAAAATGGTCAGGCAGGAAAAACCAAGCCTGCTAAATCACAGCATAAACCAAGGGATAAGTCGCAGTCGCCGCATCGCTCTGCCTTACCAAAAAAATCAGTTCAACCCACTGTGACACCTAAAAAACCCGGCTGGCTAGAATTGGCGCAATATGGCGTTGAGCTACTCAAAGCGCATTATCCCAAGTGTTTCCATGAAACAGCCGATATCGTGCCGCTTAAGGTCGGGATTCGCCAAGAATTGGTGTTGCAACTCGGCGGGCGCGAAGATATTACCGTCAATGATAAAGCGTGTATGGTCAGTAGCCTTGCCTGGTACGTCAATTCCTTGGCGTATCACAATAAAATGAAAGCCGGGGTCGTGCGCATTGATTTAATGGGTCATTCAGCCGGCACGGTCACCGCAGAAGAAGCAGCGTATTCGGCTTCACGCCGTGAAGCACGTTTACAAAAGCGTAAACAAAAGGCTGAAGTCAATTAATCTGCTATCAACTTTCGGGATCATCCTTTAGCACACTCTTCGAAAAATACCAGCGAGGCCAACTGCAAGCTGACTTTGCGCGATATATGGGGGGGTAGGCTGCTCGCTTCCTTCCTCTCCGGAGGCTCGCCCTCCGGGCGTACTGTGTGCGTCAAAAACGGCAAAGTGGTGGCATGGTCATTACAGGAGCGCATGACGCAACAGCTGGCATGTGATGCTATGCTGATGGCGCTGGCTTGCCGCGGATCTCCACGTGGGGTTATTTCGCATTCTGACCGTGGCAGTCAGTATTGCTCAGAAGCATATCAAGCATTATTGAAAAAATATGGCCTTATTTGCAGCATGAGTCGCAAAGCTAATTGCTGGGATAATAGTGTTGCCGAGAGTTTTTTTCGAACGCTTAAAACCGAATTGATCTATACCCAAAAGTTTGCAACTCGTGAAGAAGCAAGGCAAAGTGTTTTTCATTACATTGAAACCTACTATAATCGCCGTCGGCTACATTCAGCTAATGAATTTGTTGCTCCAGCGATTTATGAAAGTTCAGCTGTAATGCTCGAAGGGCGGTGTCTATGAAAATGGGGGAAGCCCACTGTTATGGCTTGTCGAATATTACGACATTATTTCAGCGGTTATTTTTGGATACCCTAGGGATGCAAAGGTTCGCGCCTGGCATGGCCGTTTTCTAGGCGATTCACGCAAAGACGCGAAGAGCCCAAAATTCCTGTTTCGCTTGTTTTTCTTCTTCTCGCTTCATGTGATTTCTCCGCATCATAAAAATTTCACTATGCAAAAAATTAATTGAGCTGTATAAGTGTGTAGTGGATTTACCGGGTACTTTCAACGGGCGCATTATGTTATAGTAAATTATAAAATAGCAAAAAAGGAATCTCTTGTTTTAGCACATGGAGGACTTGTAATGCAAAACGATGATTACGTTGTGCAACTAATTCAATTTCTTTCTTCTCTTAGTATAACTTTTTTTGCAATTATTTTTAGCAAACTTTATCGTAACTGCTCACACCCCTCAAATAAATTTTCCGGCGAGAGCCATCTGAATTGTGATCAACGGATTATACCCTTTGTTCG
>VFKI01000032.1 GCA_009885665.1 Gammaproteobacteria bacterium | reverse complement strand
ATTGACGAGCGTCAAAGGGGGAGAATCGCGATTCTCCCCCTCTGACAACTCCCCCATCGCGCAAAGAAGTTCTATTTTATGAAGCCCGGGAGCTAAATATACAATCATGTCAAATGGAGGGAAAGGCATCCAATGCGAGAAACGATATTACATGCCATTCTGCTTTTGGGTTTAAGCCTGCCTCCAGTTGAGAACAGTTCTCAATTAGATTGACAAATGTAGCGCTAAGATGGATACTTGTTGCCTTAAATTCACAGAGTGCAGGTGTTCATCATGCAATTGGCCGATATGCAAGCAGGTGCTCATGGTCGTATCATCGCCATCCAACCTTTGAGTAGCGCTTCTGCGCCAGATCACGCTTTTTATCGCCAGCGTTTGCTCGCCATGGGTTTGTTGCCGGGCACTGAATTTTGCCTATCCCGTATTGCCCCGTTGGGCGACCCAGTGGAATTATCCGTGCGGGGCTTCAATTTAATTTTACGTAAGCACGAAGCTTGTTTATTGGAAATTCAGTCGGTCACTGTATGATTAAACATCTTCGTCAGCTTATTGGAAATTCAGTCGGTCACTGTATGATTAAACATCTTCGTCAGCTTATTGGAAATTCAGTCGGCCACGGTATGATTAAACGTCTTCGTCAGTTTTTCACCCGTTCTTGTTGTGATACCCCCGATGTTTGTCATCGCGGCGGAGCTGTGCGTATTGCGCTGGCCGGCAATCCCAATGCCGGTAAATCGACGGTGTTTAATGCACTGACCGGTGGCCGGCAGCATGTGGGTAATTGGCCGGGCGTGACGGTGGAGCGTAAAACGGGTGAGTTTGTTTATGAGAATACTGACGTTGCTGTGACAGATTTGCCCGGTATTTATTCACTGACTACAGCGATGGCGGAAGCATCGTTGGATGAAGGCATAGCGTGCCGATTTTTACTAGAGCAGTCGGTGGATGTCGTCGTTAATATTGTGGATGCGAGTAATTTGGCACGTAATTTATATTTGACGGTGCAGTTACTTGAGTTGGGTGTGCCGGTGATTGTTGCCTTAAATATGATGGATATGGCGGCGGCGCGCGGCTTGCAAATTGATGTGGCGGCATTGGCGGCTGAGTTGGGGTGTCCGGTGGTGGCGCTCACCGCGCGAGAAAAAAAAGGCATTACTGAATTAAAAATGGCGATTGTGCATGCGCCAGCTGCGCCGACTGCTATAAAAGATATGTATCCATCGATGATCGTTGACGCCATCGCCGCTATTGCGCCTGAGCGTCCTGCAATTGCTTTACGTTTACTTGAAAATGATGCGATCGCAGGTCGCGTCGTGTCGGCAGAAAAGCAGGCGCTTACATTATCTTGGCAACAAAAAATCATCGCTGCACTGGATCTTGATGCGGATATTGTCATTGCCGATGCGCGCTATACGTTTATTCAGCAATGCGTGCAACGTGTTTCACATAAATATGCGGTCGACCGCACGTGGACGTCGCGCATTGATCGTATCGTATTACATCGTGTTTTAGGCATTCCGATTTTTTTAGGTGTGATGTATGCCATGTTTTTCTTTGCGATTAATGTTGGCGGCGCGTTTCAATCTTTTTTTGATATGGGCAGCGACACTATTTTTGTGGGCGGATTGGCGCAATTATTGACCTATCTCCATTCGCCCACTTGGCTCACGGCCTTACTTGCCAATGGCGTGGGTAAAGGGATTAATACGACGATTACGTTTATCCCGGTGATAGGCGCAATGTTTTTATTTTTAGCGTTGTTGGAAGATTCGGGCTATATGTCACGCGCGGCGTTTGTGGTCGATCGCTTGATGCGTGCGATGGGATTACCGGGAAAATCGTTTGTACCGATGGTGATTGGTTTTGGCTGTAATGTGCCGGCAGTGATGGCGACGCGCACGCTGGAAAATGCGCGCGACCGTATTCTCACGGTGATGATGAGTCCGTTTATTTCATGTGGCGCGCGGCTAGCAATTTATGCGGTATTCGTCGCGGCGTTCTTCCCGCGCGGTGGGCAAAACATCGTATTCTTGTTGTATATGATTGGGATATGGATGGCGATATTGACGGGTTTTCTATTACGTAAAACGCTATTAAGTGGCGATCCTGCGCCGTTGGTGATGGAATTGCCGTCATATCATATGCCAAAGTTTATTGCCTTGCAGCGTCATGCGTGGCAACGCTTGCGTGGTTTTGTCGTGCGTGCCGGTCGCGTGATTGTGCCAGTTTGTATTTTATTAGGCGTATTAAATGCGTTGAATATAGATGGTTCGCTGAATAATGGTGACGGCAGTGTGCACTCTTTATTGGCGGCGACGGGGCGTTTTGTGACGCCGATTTTTGCGCCGATGGGATTGACGCCCGATAATTGGCCTGCCACAGTCGGGCTGGTCACGGGCGTGTTGGCGAAGGAAGTGGTGATTGGTACTTTGAATACGTTGTATAGCCAAGCTGCGCATTTAGTCGGGGATGGCAGTGTTGTTTATTCTTTTTGGGGTGGTTTACATGATGCGCTTATGTCAGTGCCGGCGAATTTGATGGCACTCGGCGATTCATTCGGTAATCCCGTGTTGGCACAGGCGCCAGTGCATATGTTAAGCCAAGATGTGTACGGTGTGATGTATCAGCGTTTTGACGGTCGGATCGGTGCGTTTGCGTATTTGTTATTTGTTTTGTTATATTTTCCGTGTATTTCGACGATGGCGGTGATGTTGCGTGAAGTGGGCCGTGGCTGGGCGCTATTTTCAGCGTGTTGGTCCACGGGGATTGCGTGGTGTGTCGCGACAGTATTTTATCAATTAGCGACGTTTACGCGTCATCCGCTGGCGTCAGCGCTGTGGGTGAGCGGCATTACGGTCATTGTTGTTTTAACGATAATGGCTGTGCGGTATCATGCGCAGCGGATGCGAATTTTGTCGCGAGGGCTGACATAATGGTAAGTTTGTCTGTATTGCGCCAGCATTTGGCGACAGTTAAAATCAGTAGCCTTGCTAATTTATGTATTTTATTTGATTGTGACGCGGGTTTGTTGCGCCAAATGTTGACGCATTGGGTACGCAAGGGTTGCGTGCGCTGTTTTACGCGGACATCCGCGTGTGGCGGTAGTTGTCAGCAGTGCGCGCCGCCGGCGGTGGAAATTTATGAATGGATTCTAACAACTTAAGTATAGAGATAGCGTATGTATTTCCACATAAACTAGGGTAACGGGTAGCGATGTAGTAAAGTAGGGTAGATGTTGGCGATGGGGGAGTTGTCAGAGGGGGAGAGCGCCATTCTCCCCCTCTGACGCTCGTCAATGCAGTGTGCTGCGTACTTCAGTTCTT
>VFKI01000095.1 GCA_009885665.1 Gammaproteobacteria bacterium | reverse complement strand
GTATTCCTGCGATTTTTCTTCTTCCGGTACGCTTATATCTGACACCACGCTGGGCGCAATCTGTCAAAGTTATTTATGCGCAGAGCCTAATGAACTTTTAAAATCACTCACTCATTTTTTTGCTGACCCGTACCAAAGCCACCCATGCCGCTTAACATGCCGCCGCCCATGCCGCCTAATCCACCAGGCAACATGCCTTTAGGTAAGCCGCGCAACAATTTAGTGATGCCACCTTTACCAGACATTTTCTTCATCATTTTTTGCATTTGCGTGAATTGTTTCAATAAGCGATTGACTTCGGGAATATCTGTACCAGAACCTTGTGCAATACGACGTTTACGCGAACCATTGATAATGATCGGAAAACGACGCTCTTTCGATGTCATGGAATTGATAATGGCTTCAATACGTCCCAATGATTTATCATTCACTTTATCTTTCATCATGGCGCTCATATTACCCATGCCCGGCAGTTTACCGATAATATTGCTCATGCCGCCCATTTTGCTTACTTCACGCAATTGATCACGAAAATCTTCTAAATTAAATGTTTTTCCTTTACGGATTTTTTTAGCAAATTTATCTGCTTTAGTTTTATCTAATTTACGATGCGCTTCTTCGACTAACGATAAAATATCCCCCATGCCAAGAATACGCGATGCCACACGGTCTGGATAAAATGGTTCGAGCGCATCAATTTTTTCACCTATCCCCATAAACCGAATCGGTTTACCGGTAATATGGCGCACGGATAATGCCGCACCACCCCGCGCATCACCATCCGTTTTCGTCAAAATCACCCCGGTTAACGGTAACGCTGCATTAAATGCGGCGGCCGTATTGGCGGCATCTTGCCCGGTCAAACTGTCCACAGTAAACAAAGTTTCAGTCGGTTGAATTGCCGCATGGATGCGTTGAATTTCTTGCATCATGTCATCATCAATATGTAAACGACCGGCGGTATCAATAATGACGACATCAACAACTTGATTGCGTGCCACGCGAATAGCATTTTCCGCAATCGCGACAGGATCGTCATTAACACTGGAGGGGAAAAAGTGCGCACCAACTTGCTTGGCAAGCGTTGCTAACTGCTCGATAGCGGCTGGACGATATACGTCGGCGCTCGCAACTAAAACAGATTTATTTTGCGTATTGATCAGCCAATGCGCTAATTTCGCCACAGTCGTGGTCTTGCCCGAACCCTGTAAACCCGCCATCAGCACGACGACAGGTGGCTGAGCGGCAAGATTGATGCCGCTTGAGGGTTCGCCCATGACGGCGACCAATTCATCGTGTACGAGCTTAGTGAGCAATTGACCGGGGGTTAAGCTATTGGCAACTTCGGCGCCGATTGCATCTTGTTCGATTTTAGTGACTAATGTTTTGACAACCGGTAATGCCACATCTGCTTCGAGTAGTGCCATGCGAATTTCGCGTAGCGTATCGGTAATATTGGTTTCTGTTAGGCGACCTTGGCCGCTAATGTTTTTAATGACGCGCGTCAAACGTTCGGAAAGGCTGCTGAACATCGTTTGAGAATCCTTTGAAAAGCAATTGAAGAAAACGTGCAGTATACCATTGACGTAGGCATCAATGCCAAATAGAATACGTCACGTTGTTGGCAATATAAAAAGTCTGCTGGGGAAGCGCGCAGTTACTCTAAAAGAAAATAGGTCACGTTGCTAAATCGGGCGATTAGCTCAGCGGTAGAGCACTGCCTTCACACGGCAGGGGTCACATGTTCGATCCATGTATCACCCACCAGACTAAGCTGTTGATTCCCTTCGG
>VFKI01000112.1 GCA_009885665.1 Gammaproteobacteria bacterium | reverse complement strand
GCGTTCAGGTGTATCGATCAGCGTGGACGACTTGGTTGTACCTAAAGAAAAAACGAGCATTATTCAACATGCGGAAGAAGAAATCGGTAAGATTCAAGCGCAATATGCTTCGGGTCTTGTGACCGAAGGCGAGCGTTATAATAAAGTCGTGGATATTTGGTCGCGTACCAATGATCAAGTTGCACGTGCCATGATGGTGGAATTGTCCAGTGATATGGTGAAGGATGCGACGGGTCATAAGGTTAAAGAAGAATCTTTTAACTCGATTTATATGATGGCCGATTCAGGCGCCAGAGGTTCAGCGGCGCAGATTCGTCAGTTGGCCGGTATGCGTGGTTTGATGGCGCGTCCAGATGGCTCGATTATCGAAACGGCTATTACGGCAAACTTCCGCGAAGGGTTGAACGTATCGCAATACTTTAGCTCGACGCACGGTGCGCGTAAAGGGTTGGCTGATACCGCATTGAAAACGGCTAACTCGGGTTACTTGACGCGACGTCTCGTCGATGTGGCGCAAGATCTGGTTATTACGGATCTGGATTGTGGCACAACCCAAGGCGTGGTCATGAATCCGCTGATTGAGGGCGGTGACGTGGTGGAGCATTTGCACGAACGTGTATTGGGACGTGTGGTTGCGCAAGATATTTTGAATCCAGTCACAGATGAAGTCATTGCACCTGCCGGCACTTTGCTCGATGAAAAATGGGTCGCCTATCTGGAAGAATTGTCAGTTGACCAAGTCTTTGTTCGCTCACCCATTGGTTGTGAAGCGCGACATGGGATTTGCGCGGCGTGTTATGGTCGTGATTTGGCGCGGGGTCATCGCATCAATATTGGCGAAGCAGTGGGTGTTATTGCGGCGCAATCGATTGGTGAGCCCGGCACGCAGTTAACCATGCGTACTTTCCATATCGGTGGTGCGGCATCGCGAGCGACAGCGGCTAATAACGTACAGATTAAACTGACCGGTAAGGTCAGGCTGTATAACATTAAGTTGTTGCAGCATCATGGCGGTAAATTTATTGCTGTATCGCGTTCAGGTGAATTGTCGGTTGTCGATGAGCATGGTCGTGAGCGTGAACGTTATCGCATCCCGTATGGTGCAGAATTGTCGGTGGCGGATGGTGCTAAGGTCGAAGCCGGTCAAGTGGTTGCGGCATGGGATCCGCATAGTCATCCCGTTATCACTGAGGTGGCGGGTAATATTAAATTTATCGACTTGGTCGATGGTGTGACGATGAACCGTCAGACAGATGAATTGACGGGCTTAAGCAGTATTGTGGTCACCGATCCGAAGCAGCGTAGTGGTGGGCGTGAGTTGAAGCCAATGATCAAATTGGTCGATGCGCAGGGTGAGGATATCATGATTGCGGGTACCACATTACCGGCGCAATATTTCTTACCTGCCAATGCTATCGTGAACTTTGAAGATGGTGCGGTGGTGAAAGTGGGTGACGTACTGGCGCGTATTCCGCAAGAAACGTCTAAAACGCGTGATATCACCGGTGGTTTGCCACGTGTGGCCGACTTGTTTGAAGCGCGTCGACCCAAAGATCCGGCTATTTTGGCAGAAATGTCAGGTATCGTTAGTTTTGGCAAGGAAACCAAGGGTAAACGTCGTTTAGTCATTACGGCTACCACCGGCGAAGTGCATGAAGAGTTGATTCCGAAATGGCGTCACGTCGGTGTGTTTGAAGGTGAGCACGTCGAGCGTGGGGAAGTTATTGCGGAAGGTTCATTGAATCCGCATGATATTCTGCGCTTATTGGGTATCAATGCGCTGGCTAACTTTATTGTGAATGAAGTACAGGATGTGTACCGTCTGCAAGGTGTGAAGATCAATGATAAACATATTGAAGTGATTATCCGTCAGATGTTGCGCAAAGTGAATATTCAACATGCGGGCGATACCACCTTCTTGAAAGGTGAGCAAGTTGAGTATGGTGTGTTACGCGATGAGAATGCGCGCGTCATCAAGAATGGCAAAATGGCGGCACGGCATGAACCGGTATTGCTGGGGATTACTAAGGCGTCATTGGCAACGGAATCCTTTATTTCTGCCGCATCGTTCCAAGAAACCACTCGGGTGCTCACTGAGGCTGCGGTCAATGGCAAGTATGATGAATTGCGCGGCTTGAAGGAAAATGTCGTTGTGGGTCGTTTGGTGCCCGCTGGGACGGGGTTGGCCTATCACGCCGAACGTAAGGGTGAAAGATTGCCGGATGCAGTGGTGGTGTAACTGTGACGTAATGGTGGCGAAGTGCTGATGGGTGTAGGCGCCGGCGATGAAGGTGGTGAAAGTGCTGAAGAGGCGAAGATAGTGAAGGCGGTAAAATCGCTTAACTGCTGAAGACTTTTTGAGATAGTTTTTTGCCAACATATTGATAATAAAGGATTTTTTTATTTTCAATAAAGGGTGTCTGGTGCAGAGTGATGGCATTTGGTTAATGTGTTACAAGCTAACTGAAGCGCAAATCTTGTCATAACGAAGTCCCCCTCCGGCGCTGCGCGCCACCTCCCCCGCTCACGCTACGCGTGCCGGGGGAGGACAAAGCATTCCCTCCCCGGAGCGCGCTCTTTGCGCTAGCGGGGAGGGTGCCCGAAGGGCGGGAGGG
>VFKI01000009.1 GCA_009885665.1 Gammaproteobacteria bacterium | reverse complement strand
CGATAGATCCGCTCCTGTCTGGTTGGCCAAGAATCATTCTCGTACCAATCCAGTAAAGGGGACATTTCTATCTTGCTAAAAGGGGACATTTCTAAATTGCCGCCACAATTTGGCATTTAAGTGTCGCAGCGCATCTAGCATTTATGGCATAATAGCCGGCCTGATAGCGCTGCGAGTGTGTTATGTCACAATTACTGAGCCTTGACCAAATATCACTTGCCTTCGGCCTTGATGTTTTGCTCGATAACGTCAAATTTCAAATCGCCATGGGCGAACGCGTTTGTCTAATTGGCCGAAATGGTGCAGGAAAATCATCCTTATTAAAAATAATTTCCGGTACAGTATTACCTGACAGCGGCACAGTATGGCGCAAACCCGCATTACGCATGGCGTATCTCGACCAGAACTTACCCATCCATAATACCCAAACGGTATTTGAGTATGTTGCCGAAGGTGTCGCGCAAGTCGGCCAACTGTTGACAGATTACCATCACTTGATACAACACTTATCCAGCCAGCCAAGTGACGATGAATTGGCGCGCCTGCAAAATTTGCAACAACAATTGGATATCCAGGAAGGCTGGCAAATCAATGAAGCGATTGAACGGTTATTAAATCGTTTTGGCTTAGATCCAAACCAACCGGTTGCAGACCTATCAGGCGGCTGGCAACGACGCGCTGCGGTGGCACGCGCGTGGATCAATCAACCCGAGTTATTATTATTAGATGAACCCACTAATCATTTAGATATTGAAGCTATCGAATGGTTAGAGCAAGAATTACTGCAACAACGTTGCGGCGTCGTTTTCATTACCCACGATCGCGCACTCTTGCAACGCCTTGCCACACGTATTATCGAATTGGATCGCGGTCAATTAACCTCATGGCCGGGTGATTATCGTTTATTTTTACAGCATAAAGCAGAATTGCTACATGCTGAATCACAACAACATGCTGAGTTTGATCGTAAATTAGCTGAAGAAGAAAAATGGATACGCCAAGGCATAAAAGCGCGCCGCACCCGCAATGAAGGTCGCGTACGCGCGTTAGAAAGCATGCGTAAAAAACGCAGTGAACGACGCGTCATACAAGGTAAAGCCAGTTTTCAATTAACCGACACCCATGCATCTGGGCAACTCGTCGTGAGTGCCGAACATATTAGCCAGCAATACAACGGTAAAAAATTACTCGATGATTTTTCTATCCGCATCATGCGTGGCGACCGTATCGGCTTGGTTGGCAAAAATGGCAGCGGCAAAAGTACATTGCTGAATATTTTACTCGGCAACATCGCCCCACAACATGGCACGGCGCAATTAGGCACGCAATTGCAAATTGCCTATTTTGATCAATTACGTGCAGCGCTTGATTTAAATAAAACAGTCGCTGAAAATGTCAGCGAGGGTGCTGATTTTGTTGAGATCAATGGCAAACGTCAGCATATCATCGGCTATCTAGGTGATTTTTTATTTACGCCACAACGCGCTCGCACGCCGGTGCGCGCTTTATCAGGCGGTGAATGTAATCGCTTATTGTTAGCAAAATTATTCAGCAAACCCAGTAATTTATTAGTTATGGATGAACCCACCAATGATTTGGATATTGAAACACTGGAATTATTAGAAGAATTATTATTAAATTACCAAGGCACTTTATTACTCGTCAGCCATGATCGCGCATTTTTAGACAATGTTGTCACCAGTCTATTGATATTAGATGGCACCGGTCAGGTGCACGAGCACATTGGCAGCTATGCTGAATGGTTGCAGCGACAAAATACCATCGCTATTGAGACAAACAAAAAAACGGCCGCAACCACAAATAAACAAAAAAACAGTCAAAAGTTAACTTACCGCGAACAACAAGAATTAGAAACTTTACCGGAAAAAATTGCCGCACTGGAAGCAACGCAAAGCAACTTACAACTCGCCACACAACAAGCTGACTTTTATAACCAAGACCATAACGTAATACAAGCAGCATTACAGCGTCTGGCGACATTAGAACATGAAATTGATACCGCAATGCAACGCTGGGCTGCGTTAATGGATAAATAATCTCGCACACATCTTTCCCTTGGTTAAAATATGCCCTGATCAAACTTTGCGTTGTGCAAATAACATGCTATGCTCGCCGTAGTTCGATATCGCGCGCATATCCCGACATTCCGCACCAAAGTATTTTTTGTATCTATTACAAAAGATAGGGTAGAAGAAGTGAAGTGCGCAGCACACTGCATTGACGAGCGTCAGAGGGGGAGAATAGCGCTCTCCCCCTCTGACAACTCCCCCATCGCTACCCGCTACCCTAGCTTATGTAAGAGATCTGTATTTTTTGTATAAATCGAGGCAAAAATGCGTTTTAAAGCACAGTTTACACGCAAGTAAATGCGCATTTAAAACGCATTTTCAACGCGGCGTTATCAAAAAAGACGAAGGTGCGAAATGTCGGATATGGATGCGATCAAAAATTAAAAACTCACATTGGAGTATTGTTATTGTGAAAAACAACAATCAAAGCAGCAATGATCAACAGAATGTCCAAACAGAATCGACTTTTTTAATTAAGCAGCATTACTGGCATCAAGATCCATCCAAGTCATATCAACCTGAGGAAAAAATTGAAAATTCAACTCTAAATAGCGATCGGGAGCAATCAAGCAGCACCATTCTCATGACACTGAAAAATTCAGACAGTTCGCTAGAAGAAGCTAAGCATGCAAAACAACCGTATGATGAAAAAAATGATGAACCGAGCAAAACACTAAGTAGCCGCCAGGAAATACTCAAAGAATTTTTCTTTGGATTTGTTGTTGCTGAATGTGATGACAGAGAAAAATCAGCGAAATCTTATCCTCTCTATCATCCTACCGTCATCGAAAAAGGCAAAGAAAATAACTTAGCATGGCTATTGATGCCGGCAACGTCAGAACAGGCAGAACGCAAAGGCTTAAGTTTAATAAAAATTGAAAAAACGCTTGTCTGTGCGCAAGAAAAAGATGAAATGACGCCAGTCTTAGGCGATTGGTTGAAAAATTTTTTGATCAAGTCAAACGATCCAAAAAAATATGATCTGACATATCACTTTTATATCCTCAAATTCAGCGAACACCTAGCAGAGCAAATGAAAGTTAAGAAAATCACCAAGCCCGGGGAGGTTAAGGTAAGTTATTCTTATAATCAAACTCGGGTGCATGAATTCATCCCTACAATGGTCAATAACTTTGTCAAAATGCCGCATAATTACGACGACATGTTCGCCAACATAACAGTGCCCTTCCCCCAAGCAAGTGATGCAAAAAATACCGATATTGCGTCATCATCACCGCGACATCAAAGAAAAACAATGCTCAGATCATTTTCTTCATCCGTTAGAGGACTCTCACTCTTAAACCGCATCAGCGAAGAAAAAATCCCAGCGCCACCACAGAGTGCGCCGACAGAACCCGAGGCAGATGTTTCCTGCTGGTCTTATTTATGCTGTAGAACATCATGAAGCCCGCTGTAGGCGAGCAGCTGATTAACATAAACGACAACAGCCACGTGGCGACGGCTGAGCCCCATCCACAACATCGCGGAGCACGCGAACCTGTTGAGCGGCAAGCACTTCAGGTGATTTAAAAAAAATGTTCGCTGAAGAAGCTGGAAAATTTTTTAAGCCTGCTTCATTTTCTTCATTTTCTTCAGTCAATTGAATTGGCTGAATCGCTTGGCTCGGTTGGCTCGCCGCCGATTCTTCTACACTTATCTCAGGAGACAGCGATGGTAATTGCCGTTGTGATAACAGCGATAAAGGGTGTGTTTTTTCTTGCACCTCTATTAGATGCGTTTCACACAAAGCATCCAATAAAATGACTCGCTTAAGCAAGCTGTCATCTATTGCTATTTCCTCTTCACATACCCTATTTAACGTATCGACTGCCACACATAACAGACTATGTAATTTTTGCTTGAGCAAACAGCAATCGCTATTACTTAAACAAGTGTTAACAAGCGCTAATGAGGCCAATTCCGTAACAACCAATAACGCTTCTTCTTCAGATGGCTCAATGCCAATACGAACGTTGTTGACTACTTGCGCTAACATATTTTCTTCTTCTATTATCATAAAGAGGAATCCTACGTTATTCAGTTTATTGCTTTTGATAAATGAAGATATTTTTTCGCTTTTTTGTATTTCGGACTGATCTACCTTAATCAAACAACCAACGCATTTTTTGATAACACTGATAATAATAACCGAGCTTCCATACCGGCTCACAAAAAAACAGAAATTTTCTTTTATTCGCTCAAAAAACATAGATCTATCTTTGAAACACATTGCTTTTGCTAATGCGGACGCATTCAATTTAAGTATATCTGTTTTTTCTTCCCCCAAGCGAGGAAGCTCAACCATTTTTTTTTCTTCTTCTAGCATGTTTACTCCAAAAATTCTTCCTGCATGAAATCCGGCACAACGCAATGCCAACCATATTGCGCATGAATTTTTTCTTTCAATGCATGCGCTGCTGCCGCTTCGCCATGTGTGATAAATACGCGTCGCGGCGTATGATTGAAATTTTTCAACCAGCCTAAAATTTCAGAATAATCCGCATGGGCTGACATATTATGTAACATTTTAACCATTGCGCGCACCACGATCGTTTCACCAAATAAACGTATTTCTTCTTTACCCGCAATGATTTCAGCGCCGCGCGTGCCTGGCGCTTGAAAGCCTGAAAATACAATGGTATTTTTAGCCTCCGAAGCAAAGACGCGGAAATGATGTAATACGCGCCCGCCTTCCAACATGCCGCTGGCCGATACAATAACCTTAGGCTTCGGATCAATATCCAGCGCCTGCGACTCTTCTCTGCTGTTGATAATCGTCACAGTTTCACACACACGCCGCGCAACATCCGCAGACAAACGATGCAATTCGCTATGCTTACAAAACACATCCGTTGCAGCACGCGCCATCGGGCTGTCAAGATACACCGGAATATTGGGAATGCGATTAGCGCATTTTAATTGATAAAGCAGATAGAGTAAATGCTGTGCACGGCCAACGGCAAATGCTGGAATCAATACGGTGCCGCCTTGCGACGCGGTCTGCGTCACTATGCTTGCCAACGCATCCATAGGATCACTGCGTTGATGCAATCGATCGCCATAGGTTGATTCGACCACGAGATAATCCGCCGCTTGCATAACAGACGGCGCCGGCATGATCGGATCTTCTGGACGACCCAAATCCCCTGAAAACAAAATAATTTTGCCGTAATGCTCTATTTGAACAAATGTCGCGCCCAAAATATGACCCGCAGGAATCAGCGTAAAATACGTTTCTTCACTGAGTTTTATTTTTTTACGAAATGCCAATGGTCGCAAATATTTAAGTGCATTTTCTGCTTCAGCACGCGTATACAAAGGAACCGCAGGATGCTGCCTAGAAGGATTATATTTATTGGCAAATCGTGCTTCTTCTTCTTGCAAATAGCCGCTGTCTGGCAACATTATGGTGCATAAATCACGCGTGGCTTCCGAACAATAAATTTTGCCGGTAAACCCATTGCGTATCAACACAGGAAGGTAACCTGTATGATCAATATGCGCATGGGTAATAATGACCGCATCAATCTGATGCGGCGGAATAGGAAATGTTTCCCAGTTTTTCTGCCGAATTTCTTTAACACCTTGAAACAAACCACAATCAATCAGAATGTTTTTATGGTCTAACTTCAACAAATAGCGTGATCCAGTTACTGTTTTAGTCGCGCCTAAAAAAGTCAGCTGCATATAGTATTTCATCCTTGTGTTTGTTCAGTCTCTCCTAATGCCACCCTGAACTCTGGTAAAATTTTTAAAAAATCCCCGACTAAACCAAAATCCGCTATGCTGAAAATCGGCGCATCTGGGTCAGTATTAATCGCAACAATGACTTTACTGTCTTTCATACCTGCCAAATGTTGTATCGCGCCTGAAATGCCAATAGCAATATATAAATCAGGCGCAACAATTTTACCCGTTTGCCCCACCTGCCAATCATTCGGCGCAAAATTCGCATCCACCGCAGCACGCGATGCGCCAATCGCTGCACCTAGCTGATCAGCCAATCCTTCCAATAATTTAAAATTCTCCGCACTTTTCAAACCGCGTCCGCCGGAGATGACAATACGCGCTGCTGACAATGACGGCCGCGCTGACACGTGATTTTCCGTACTGATAAATTGCACACGCTGTGCAGTCAACTGTGTATCCATTGTTTCTAATGGCGCCAGCGTCACAGATGATGATGCAGCTGCAGCTGCAGCAAATCCTGTTGCACGAATTGTTAATAACTTGATTTTTTCATGGCTTTTAATTGTCGCCAATGCATTGCCCGCATAAATCGGTCGCACAAAAGTATCCGCACTGACAATCTGCACAACATCTGCCAACATACTGATATCTAATAATGCAGCAACACGGGGTAAAATATTTTTCGCCGTGGTGGTCGCAGCCATCAAGACATAGTCATACGATTTTGCCAACGTCGCAATCAATGGCGCAGTATTTTCAGGTAATTGTGCCGCATAAACAGCAGCGCTGGCACAATACACGCGGTGAATATGCGGCAATTGACGCGCTGCAGTAACGAGCATTTCACTGACATCACCCACCAATAAAACATCAATATCACCGGTTAATTCACGTGCTGCGGTGAGGGTACGATAGTTGACGCTATCTAATTGTTGATTATCATGCTCGGCAATAATGAGTATCGTCATGGCAACACCCCAGCGGCACGTAATTTATTCACCAATTCTGCCGCCGTTGCAACCCGCATGCCCGTGCGGCGTTTATCAGGTGCACTGACTTTTATCAATGTGGTACGCGGCGTCGTATCAATAGACAACGTTGTCAGTGGCACAACGGCCAATGGCTTACTGCGTGCTTTCATAATATTCGGTAAAGAAAGATAACGCGGTTGATTTAAACGTAAATCTGCGCTGATCACCGCCGGTAAAGTCAAATCAAGCGTCGTTAACCCTTTATCCACTTCGCGCGTAACACGCACCCTATTTTCAGTCGTAAATTCAATTTTTGACGCAAACATCGCTTGCGGCCAATCAAGCAAGCCTGCCAGCATTTGACCCACCATATTGTCATCGCTATCTATCGCTTGTTTGCCAAGTAAACAAAGGGAAATGTTTTCTTGTATCACAAGCGCTGTCAATATTTTGGCAATCGCCAATGGCTCGAGATAGTGCGCTGTTTCAACTAAAATAGCGCGATCCGCCCCCATAGCAAGTGCACTGCGCAAGGTTTCTTGACATGCTGTATTCCCAATGGAGACTGCGATAACTTCAGTGGCCCGGCCTTGTTCTTTTAAGCGTATGGCTTCTTCCAGTGCAATTTCATCAAAGGGATTCATAGACATTTTGACATTGTCAGTTTCGACGCCACTGCCATCCGCGCGAATGCGCACATGAACGCTGTAATCGACGACACGTTTGATGGCAACCAGCACTTTCATCCGTTATGGCTTCCCTTTGCTGCAGTTACGTCGTATCTTCTACAAAAGAGAGGCGGGCGATGGGCGCTCACCCTACTTTATGTAGAAAATAGGTATAGAATACACAAAACCTTGACACAGTATCGCCCATATAGATAAATTTTAAAAGGACTTAGCTTATGAAAATCGCAGGAAATGTGGCATGCATTACCGGCGGCGCATCCGGCATAGGGGAAGCGTGTGCGCGGCGTTTAGCACAGCAAGGGGCGCGCGTCGTCATTCTTGATCGCAATTTGGATATGGCGCAGAAAATAGCAAATGAAATCGGCGGTGAAGCCTATGTAACAGATGTCACTGACGAAGCCAGTGTACACGCCGCTATCACTAAAGCAACGACAACACTGGGCACAATACGGATTTGCCTTAATTGCGCCGGCATTGCGCCGGCCAAACGCATGGTTGGTAAAAACGGTCCGCACCCCTTAGTCGATTTTATGCAAACGATACAAATTAATCTGACGGGTACTTTCAATGTCATGCGTCTTGCTGCCGCACAGATGATCGCCAGCGAACCACTGGCCGATGGTAACCGTGGTGTGATCATCAATACGGCCTCGATCGCTGCTTACGAAGGACAAATCGGTCAAGTTGCTTATGCCGCGTCCAAAGGTGGCGTGGTGGCTATGACACTGCCGGCAGCACGCGAATTAGCACAATTTGCGATTCGCGTCATGGCGATTGCACCGGGTCTTGTCGATACCCCACTATTTGCAGACTTGCCTACTACCGCGCGCACACAATTGAGCGCCCATGTGCCCTACCCCAACCGACTCGCACAGCCAGATGAATTTGCACAATTAGTCATGCATATTATTGAAAATGACATGCTGAATGGTAGCGTCATTCGGCTGGATGGCGCATTGCGTATGCCGTAAACAGACAAGCGACTCGATAAATGTAAAAAACGTTAAAAATCAATAAGTTACAATATGGCGACTGCGAAAAGTCATCAGCAGTTTGATGATTTTGCAGCTTATAGCCGACATTCCGCACCAAAGTATTTTTTGTATAAATCGATATGCTTATCTGGAAAGTACCTGTAACGTCTTTGGTGTCGCTCGAACGCATGCCCCTAGCGCTCTAAAAAACATAGAATCTGGATCGTGCCGGCAATTAAACCTAAAAGTATACTCAGACAAATAAGGTATAGTGACCCCCACTTTTTAGACCACTTAGTT
>VFKI01000083.1 GCA_009885665.1 Gammaproteobacteria bacterium | reverse complement strand
TCACTGCAATTACCCGTAATCGTTACGCCTTCAATTTCATTCACATGCAACGTACCGAAGCATACGGATAATTTCACTTTATTTACATCACAATCAGAATCCGTCACAGAAATCTGATTGCCATTTTCACAGTTAAAACTTAATGAGCCGCCTTCCACCACGCATTGCGAACCTGGCACCGTGTTGACGGGGGGCAATTCATCGACATGAATATCCACACAGCTAGTCGTATAATTATTGTTATTGCCACATTTTTCATCCTCTTTATCATAACTCGTCACTGTCAGCTTGACGCAGCCTTCATTGCATGACTTAAACTTCAAAGTTTGCAGTGCGCAATTTAGCGCATCCTGAGTTGCGCCAGCGCACAGTGTCAGCGTGATCGTATCCGTATGATCACCGAACACTTTTACGCCAGGAATATCCGAATCAATAGATAACGTGCCATCCGTAACGTGCAATACGACTTTATCTACATCATGATCTGAATCACTCACTGAAATAGCATTGTTATTTTGATTATTAAATGCCAGCGTGTCACCTTCATTAACACATTGAGAGCCCGGTACGGTATTCACTGGCTTATCATCACTATAGTGATGCGAGTGATCTCTGTCATGATCTGCATCATCGCCACAATGCTTTGCTTCATGTCGCGTATCGCAGCGGCCATGCTCTCCTTTATCTTCATGGTAACCTTTGCTTTCAAAGCATCTGAAATCTTTCAGCGCTTCACATGCTGCGGGCAGGCAATGCTTATCATCCCATTTTTCATTGCGATGATGGTTGTCACGATCAGATGCGCACTTTTCATCTTTTTGATCTTTTTTGTGGTCTTTGTCATCCTTTTTATGATCTTTATCCTCTTTTTTATGGTCTTTATCCTCTTTCTTGTGATCTTTATCATTTTTATTGTCTTTGCATTCATTTTGATTATTGGATTTTTCATGGCTTCCCCTGCCGCCTTCTGCAGGACCATGATTCTGCCCGGACGCACCATGGCATGCATCCTCATGTGAAGGCGCATCGTGCGGTGCACATAGGCTGGCATCATAGAGTAAGCGGGGTTCAAGAATATGGCGGAAAGCATCATAACGTTGTTCACGGAGTTTTTTATTGAACGTGCTGGCCATGATATCACCTGTATAGTAAGGGAAAGGGGTATTCTTACCCTGAGTATAGGCGGTGAAAATCGACTTGCCAGAAAATGTCAAAAACAGTCGCCTGCCGATAAAAAATGGCAGCTTTATTCAAAGAGATATGTGAGAAAAAAAATTTTTTATTCTCATAATACCGCGCAGGCGCCCTGGCTTATTATTTTACAATTGCTTTATTTTGTTTATATTATAGGCAAGCAAGGTGTCTGCCAAAAAACACGCTTCACAATGAGTGATACCATACCGCGTATCAAAACCCACTTTGACTAATCCACACATCACGCAAGTACAAAAACAAGCGGCCCGCCAATGAGACGGAATTCGTCGTTAGAATCACCGTGCCTTCTTCAATATGATCCGGTGGTTTTTTAACTTGTGCCGTTAATAAAATACGATAGATAGAATCAGCCGGCACATAATTGCCCTCAGGCGTCAAATAAGTCGCGATCTCGCCGCCTAAATCGCTGATATGATAACATGCCGTTTCTACCATCATATCTTGCGCATCGGGATTTTTTAGGCCAGATGAAAAATGACAATTCAATTGCTTTACATTTAATACTTCTATGGTTTTGACTGTCACCGGCACGGCAGACCCACTTAAATCACGCGGATAAAAATAGCCCTGCAATCCCGGCTTAACACGATCACGATCGGCACTTGCCACAAACGCTTCAACATGCAAATTATTTGGCTGAATAACATCCGCTAGCCAACTATTTTTTTGTACCGTATCACCTGGAGTTAAGTCCGATGCTGTTTCGGAAATTACACCATCAAAGGGCGCACGTAACGTAAGGTGCTCACGTGCCGCATATTTTTTAGCGTACTCAGCCTTCGCTTGATTTAACGATGACAACAACACCTGCTCCTGACCTGAACTGAGCAAATTAACGGATGCAACGCGCAATTGATTCATTAATTTTCGATACCCCAACCGCGCCTCTACCAACTCTTGATCTAACTCAGGCGCAACAAGATTAATAATGACTTGCCCTTGCTGCACCCGCGTACCCACTGCGGGTAAAGCGGTTTGCAATATTGATGCTTTGGGAACAAATAAAAATTGATGCTGATAACTGAGTGTCGCGGGCAAGCGTACACTATTATTAATAGGCAAAAAACATAATAAGCATAAAACAACTGTCACGCTCACGGTAATCAGCGTTCTTGGATTAGCACTAAAATTTTGACGATAGTGCACCCAATAACGCACCTCCGCCACAAGAGGTGCCAGCATAAAATAATATACTTCCACGACAAACAATAAGATGCCCGCTAACTTGAAAAAATAATGATAGACGAGAAATGCGATGGCCACATACACTATCGCACGATACACAAAAGTACACACAGCATAGGTGACGAGAAACGCATGCATGCGCGGCGTTAACTTTTCGGGTCGCGGCTCATCCCAGCCAAACAACCATTGCCGAATTTGCCATTTCATCAACGCAAATGCGCGCGGCTGTAAGTTGGGCATATTTAACCAATCAGACAAAACATAATAACCATCAAAACGCATGAATGGACTGACGTTAATCAGCAAACTTGCCATCCAGTTAATGGTGATAATCGTGAATGTAATAGAATGAATAATCAGATTAGTGCTATTACACCACACCAACGCAGCAATAATGGTGACATAGGTTTCCACCCAAATACCCGACAACGCAATGCGCAAGCGCTGCTTATGATTCAATGACCAACTGAGCGTCGTGTCCGTATAAAAAACGGGCCAAAACACCAGCAGCGCAATCCCCATCACCGGCACCGGTACGCCATAACTTTTACAGCGATAGGCATGCCCAAATTCATGCATAAATTTACATATCAAAAATGCAAACAACCAATACATCATTCCTTTCGCCGTAAATAAAGCTGGAAAAGAATGCAAAAAATCATCCCAGCGATTGCCAATTTGAAATAAGGCAATAGCCGCAAGCACTGCCATGAAAAAAACCGTCCCTCGATGAAACAATATTTTTCCGATAATACGCGTTTGCGCCAAAAATTTATCTGGACGAAAGAGTGGAATACGAAAAAACAAATAATGACTTACCAGCCAAGGCAGCATTTTTTCATTGCGAAATAAATTTTGCTCCGTGGCACTACGCGAAATTTCATACGCATTTTGTTGGATTAAAAAATGGCGCGTTAAATATTCCTGAAAACGTGTAACATCTTCTGCTTCCACCTGTAACGTAGTATCGCGATCAATTTCGGCTATAATGGCCGCCGGCGTACCCAATGCCCAGCGCTTTAAAATTTCATACTCCAACCAGCCCAACAAAAAGAAACGATTACGCGCCGCATCATGCATCGTCCATTGTGGTTTACCACTCGGATCATAACCATTAAATGCAACCGTCACACTTTTACGTAACGGCGGCAAACGAACATCTTCCGATTGTTTAGCTTGACAGGCAGAAACGGCAGCTGGCGGCATAAGTCAAAGTCCAAATCGTTGACGCAGGCTTTGTAATGGCAAACGAAACAAATAATAAATGACAGGCACGCGATGACCATACAATCGCACCGTTCCCTCCGAACCCAATAACGGCTGATCATCCGCACGCGTAAATCGTGCTTCCAATTGATACGCCAATATTTTAGCCGGCGTCAAGCGGGCATTATAGCCAAGCGAGGTTAAACGTACGGGTAACGAATTTAAACGAGACGTTGGAAAAAATACGCCATCGCCACCACGCGTTAAACTAATCGCATTGCTCACCGGCAAAGAAATACGTAATTTAACTTTTTGTGCATCGGCCACCTCTAAAATACGTTCACCTGTCTGCACCGGTTGGCCCAACCAATCTTCGCGATTATCAAATACCACGACGCCCGCAATAGGACTTTTCACTTCCGTTTTTTGCAGCATTTTTGATGTATAGTCTAAATGCGCCTGATCGACAGCCAATTGTGCCTGCAACACGGGAATAGAAGATTGTGCATCTGTTTGCGCAGCACGCGTTCGCGCACCCGAATCACTATTCGATTGATCCAATTGCTGACTGGATGCAGTGCGTAATTTTTCTTGCGTCAATTGTAATGCTTTTTGGCTTACCTCCGCTTCTGCGGCAAGATCCGTTTGATCCAGCGTAAATAATAATTGCCCAGGCTGCACTGTATCGCCAGGATTCACTGCAAACGACTTAATCACGCCTTGTAGTGGCGCATTAATCAACACGGGATCCAATGGCACGACAGTCGCCGTGCCCAATACGGATAATTTAATTGGAAATAACAAGACAACCGCAATCGCCGCCAGCAAATAATAAACATATTTTTTTTCACGGACTTTATGATGCAAGGTATGGAACTTACGTTCCTTTACCATCACACCCCACGTATATTCATAACTGGCAATCAGCCAGCGCATCATTTTAATTTCTGCTTCGCTAAACGGTGTTTCACGAAAAAATAATAGCCCACCGCACACTTCTTCGCGCTTATTCAAAAACGGGCACCATAACAGCCAGCTCGGCAATGCATCTTGCCATACGACATGTGTATCGCTACTTTCCGGTGGCGGCGCCTGCACTTGATGTATTTCTTTAGCCAACAAAGAAGTGCTCCACTCATTGATTTTTTCTTGTAACCATTGATTAATCGGCGCGGTAGGGTCAATTTCAGCCGTACCGGATTGCGTTAATATGGTGGGTGGCGCCAAGGGTGGAAAAGGTTTTTTTTGCCATAAGAACGCGGTGTGATAATGAATCAGTCGATGGGTTTCATTGGTAACAAAAAAACCGAATTCACGTACTGTGGGTAGCTTGCGTAACTCATCATCCAACACAAGCAGTGTCGCCAATCCTTCAATCTGTGACTGTGATGCAACTTCATCGCGGCTCTCAGACATAGGCGTGCGTGACTCCTGTTAGTTTTGCGTACTCCCTTCACGCTCCAAGTTCGGCGGCAAATTGGGACTGGCAATCGCTGAATTGGCGACAACAGAGGATGGCTTTGCCGGTTTAGCTAGGGTCGCTAGCGCATTACCACCAAAACTGGCTTGACCACTCATGCCAGGCTCGAGCGTGACATCAGGCTGCGCTGTCCTGCCAACAATTTTGACCGTTTGCGTCACAGAATCAATTTGCGGATTAATGCGCGTCACTTTGACAGCCACTATTTTGCTCGTTTCATTGAGCTTAACTTGAAATAATGAACCCACATGTAACCACGCCAACCACTCAGAAGGCACTTGTGTTTCAAAATAAAGATCTTCACTACTGACGATCTTTAATAAAGGATCGCCCGGTTTAATCGATTCATATGGATGCACCGGCACATTCGATACTGCGCCATTAAACGGTGCTTTGATCGTGCATTTATCGACGATGGCGTTTAACTTACTTACATCTGCATTAGCACTTGCTGCATTGGTCGTCGCTTGGGTATATTCAAAATTGCTGATAGAGCCATAGTTACGCAATTTCTGTGCGCTGACGGCTGCGGCATGTGCTAATGTTTGCCGCGCAATGGCTTTATCCAAATCCGCTTTTTGTATCCGGCAGTCAAGCGTCAATAAAATCGTACCTGCACGAAACGACTCACCTTCCTTGACGTTGACTTTATCAACACTGGCCGTCGTTTCGCTGGAGAAGGTAATCGAAGTAACAGGCTGCACCACAACATACTTTAATGCATCAGACCCTTTTATTGCCGCTCCACCACCGGCAAGCACTGCCGGTGGTGGATTGGTTGTAGCGGGGACTGTCGCTGCATTACTGCTTATAGGCAACATGCTTGAAACCGCAAGCATGGCCAAAGCAACCGACCAATTGCGGCGCGGCATCTGCCAATTCTTCTGCGGCATTTTGATGTGAAGCGAACAAGTTTTCATAGACAAAGTTGACATAGTGGTTAAAGTCCATTTTGTTTTGCTCAGTAAATTCACGGCGGATTTCAGCGGTAACGACCGGCAATGGTTGATCGCTGATACCGAGTGGCAACATGTCAAAGCCAGCGGAAAGATAAAGTTGGCCGCGCGCCTTGGAAAGATTCGCCATGACCAAATCCTGATTCATCTTTGCTGTGATGGCATGCAAGCGCGCCAAGATAGCGGTTTGGTCACTGCCCACCGATGCTTGTTGTTTGTTGCTAGCCAACTCAGCTAAGGCATTCGCATTTTCTGTTTGCTGACGCGCCACAATATATTCGCGACGCAAGCTTTGATAACGTGCATAAGTGTAACGCGTTTCAGTCAGTGCAGTTAGCGTAAGCGCCATTCGCTTCAGCTTTTCGTACTTCACCAAATCCTTTGCGCTGTGATAAGAATCTGGCAACGCAGCGAGGTTTATCAAGTTCCACGCCAAATCAGCCGAACGGTCTGCCCAACGGGTATTTTCCAAATATTTGTTGCTGTTGTAATTCCAACCATAAGAGAAGCTTAGGCCAGGCAACGCTTGCAAAATGGCAATTTTCACACCTTCTTTCGCAATCTTTTCTTGATAACCTTGACCCCATAATTCTGGACGACTGACCAACGTAATGGCATCTAACTTTTCAAAACTGAGGCAATGCAAATTGGTGGTACGCATCAACGATTTTGGCAACGGTGCCAATGTAAGCTTGGCGCACAATGGCATGCCGACCAATTGCTTTAGGTCAAACATGGCTTTGTCATGTCGGTACTGTAGCTCAATCAATTGGCGCTGGCCTTCTAGTACGGCTGCGCGATAGTTCAGTAAATTTTGGCGCGGCACGCTACTATCTTTAGCAGCCCCAGCTAATTTAGCTTGTGATTGTTCCAACTGAGACTGGAAACGGGACGATTCATTGATCAATTGTTGCGCGCTGTATGCTTGCCAATACGCCGTGAGGATATCTTGCGCCAACAATTGCGATTGACGACGCGCTTCTTGCTGCGCGATCAAATAACGGTTGGCTTGTTGTTTAGCGCGCAGGTAGCTCATACCAAAGTCGAGCACGTTCCAGGTAATACCCAGGCGGGCTGAACGGACGGTATCGGGGGTCGAGGTTGATGAACCCGTCAAACCACCATTATCACTGAGATTGGCACTGGCTAAATGATTACTCCGCGAATAAATACTGCCGTTTGCATTAACAGAGGGGAACATTGCCCATTCAGCCATCTTCAGCTGACCCATTTGCAGCGCTGAATTAGTCATTTTGATGCGATAGTCGAGGTTATATTTCAAGCCACGCGCCAAAGCTTCATAAAAATCGATGCGCTTAGCGGGTGCGACCTGATCAGCATACAATTGCTTAACATCTTTTTGCGCCTGCGCAAAGCGAGCGTCAACGCTATCGGGGCGTGGCGTCATGCTACAAGCGGACAAAAGGGTAACCAGAGAAAAAACGCATATCTTTTTGTACATATCGCACTCCCTGCTCGATGATTTAAGGGCTTCCTGCCACGTCCAATTTCTGAAGAATGTTTCCAAAGTCTATCATTGTGAATAGACGCAAGTAAAGAAAGAAACTATCGATTGTGGCGGCAATTTAGAAATGTCCCCTTTTAGCAAGATAGAAATGTCCCCTTTACTGGATTGGTACGAGAATGATTCTTGGCCAACCAGACAGGAGCGGATCTATCG
>VFKI01000135.1 GCA_009885665.1 Gammaproteobacteria bacterium | reverse complement strand
GCTATTCCAATTTATTTATCAAAAATATCTGTCGCCCATGCGAGTGCCGCCTCTAAATGTTGTGAGCTAACTGTTATACCATAACGCGCCTGACCGATTGCTGTTAATAAGACAAATTGGGGGATGTGATTGCGGGTTTTTTTATCCAGTTGCAACGCATGCACGATGGCATCTTTTTGTTGTAATGCGGACGTTTTTAACGATAAGCCATATTGAATGAGCAAGGTGTGCAATGAATCGACAATGGTGGGCGCCAACAAACCGTATGCGACTGATAAATACGCTTCCACCAACATACCAATCGCCACTGCTTCACCGTGGGCAATTGTATAATTTTCTACCCACTCAATTGCATGTCCTATGGTGTGACCAAAATTGAGTAATTGTCGCCTGCCTTGTTCTGTTTCATCTTGTTGCACGATATCGCCTTTGATTTTGCAGCTGGTATAAATGATATCGATTAAAAACGCATCGTCAGGATGGCCTTGGTGTTGTTGTAAGCGTTGAAATAATGCAACATCGGCAATTACGCTGTGTTTAATCACTTCAGCCATGCCGTTGGCGAATTCACGTGCGGGCAGGGTGGCGAGCGTGTCTGTATCCATCAGTACGGCATAGGGTTGCGTAAAAGTGCCAAGTAAATTTTTGCCGAATGGTGTATTGACGCCTGTTTTGCCACCGATACTGGCGTCAACCATGGCAAGTAATGTTGTTGGCATATAGATAACAGGAATACTCCGACAATAGGTTGCCGCAAGAAAGCCGACTAAATCGGTGACTATGCCACCCCCTATAGCGATGAGGCAAGTATCGCGACCATATTGTTGTGCAAAAAGCCGATCTTCCAATTGTTGTTTAGTTTCACGCGTTTTTGTTTGTTCGCTGGCAGCAAAAGAAAAAATTTCAACGGATAATTGCCAGCTACGCAAAGTTTCGGCCACAGTCTGTGCATGTGTTGTCAGTAAAGTGTCATCCGTGATGATCACTAAGCGTTTGTTGAGCGTAGAAAATAATTCACGCATGATGGATGAAGCGAGTAAGTGTTTGCCAATATAAATCGTATAAGGTTTGTCAGTTTTGACGCGTAAGGTTTTCATATATACCCATTATCCTTGAAGATGCGAAGCTTCAGAAAGTGTTTCGTAACTGTTCAGGTACCTTAGGCGAACGGCCATCTTTGGCCAATCTTTTGCGAAAGGTGCTTCAAAATGCTCGTGTATTGTTATACATGCGCCGCTTTTTCATCAATTTTTCACAAAACCTTGGCTCAAATCTGGCCGTTTTCTGCAAAATGCAGCCCCAGCTGAATAGTTACAGTGTGTCATTACGCATCTTGAAGTGCGAACGGTATATCAAGCTTCGCCGCACGATT
>VFKI01000030.1 GCA_009885665.1 Gammaproteobacteria bacterium | reverse complement strand
TCGCCCGCCTGACGCCACCAAAGGGGGAGAATCGCGATTCTCCCCCTTTGGAAACCCCCATCGCGTAAAGTCAGGTTGCATATGGCCTCGCTGGTATTTTTCAAAGATTGTGCGGAATGTCGGCTGAATCGTTACGTTTTCATTATAATAAGGCGATATCCGCAACATGCAAAAACAAGGCACGCAATGCGTGCAGCAGTTTTAGACGATTATCACGCAACTGCGGATCATCCGTCATCACCATCACTTTATCAAAAAATTCATCGACCGGCTCACGCAAGCTCGCCAACTCAGTCAATGCCGCTGCATAATCCCCTGCTGCTGACAAGCTTGCCACTTTTTTTCGCCGCATCGCAAGCGCTGTCGCCAAATCTTTTTCCGCGGTTAATGCTAATAAATTAACATCAATTTCATTGTTATTATCAGGAAAAATGACTTTAGTCAAAATATTGCTCACCCGCTTATTCGCGACACTCAGCGAACTGGCTTCTGCCATGCCGGCAAATGCGCGCACGGCTTCAATGCGACGATGTAAATCATATGGCTGCGTAATCGGTAATGCACGTACTGCCGCATAAATTTCAGCACTGACACCGCGCTCTTGATACCACGGTTTCAAACGATCAAAAATAAACGCTTGCACTTCATGCGCCGTCTGTTTGTTGGGCAAGGCTATTTTATATTGCTGCAACGCCGCGTCAACAACTTCTACCACGTCTAATGGTAAAGCTTTTTCAATCATAATACGCAATATACCCAATGCTGCACGACGTAAAGCAAAAGGATCTTTATCGCCTGTTGGCGCAGCATGAATTCCAAAAATGCCCACCAATGTATCAAGTCGGTCGGCCAGCGCAACCGCACACCCCGTCAGCGTATCAGGTAAACTATCCCCAGAAAAACGGGGTAAATAGTGCTCGCCAATTGCGACAGCCACCGCACTGGGTTCATCTTGTAATTCAGCATAATAACGCCCCATGATGCCTTGTAGTTCGGGGAATTCACCGACCACTTCGGTGGTGAGATCGGCTTTTGCCAATTCAGCAGCACGCACCGCCGTGTGACGATCCGCGCCAATTTTGGCCGCGATAAAGCCTGCTAATAAAGCAATTCGTTCGGCTTTATCTGCCAAACTCCCTAATTTATGCTGGAAAGTGATGTGTGCCAATTTTTCACGGCGCGCTGTCAACGGAATTTTCTGATCACTTTTATAAAAAAATGCTGCATCTGACAAACGCGCCCGCAATACCCGCTCATTGCCCGCCACGACTTCAGGTGCTTCAATATTACTGACCATAATAAATAAAGGTAATAATTTTCCAGTGAAATCCGTCACTGGAAAATAACGTTGATGATCTTCCATGGCGGATATCAAGATTTCCTTGGGTACCGCTAAAAAAGCTGCATCAAAGTGGCCGACATGCACCACCGGCCATTCAACTAAACCGGTGACTTCATCCAACAAAGCATCCGTCATGACTGCCTTGCCATTGATCGCGTGTGCCGCTTGCTGTACAGCACGCTGAATGTGTTCGCGACGTTGCACAAAATCAGCAATAACATGATTTTTTGCCAGCGTTTTTTCATATTGCGCGGGTGACGTAATTGACACATATTTTTTTGATAAGAAACGATGACCGCACGTCATGCGCCCTGCTTGGCAGCCATAAAATTCAACCGGAATAATATCGCGGCCATATAGCATAATCACATGTTGCACCGGCCGCACAAACGCATCGTCACGCGCGCCCCAGCGCATACGTTTTGCAATCGGCAGTGCCGCTAATGCCGCGCGCACCACTTCTGGCAATAATGCACTCACCGGTTTGCCTATAACATGTTCATCATAGGCCACCCACGCCCCTTCTGGTTGACGCAAAATAATGAGCCCTGCCGGCGTGACGCCGCATGACCGCGCAAAACCCATGCATGCCGGGGTGGGTTGATTATTTTCATCAAACGCTGCTTTTAACGCCGGCCCGCGACGCTGTTGCTGCGTATTCGCTTGACAGGCTTGCAAACGATTGACACGCACGGCAAAACGACGGGGCGTAGCAAAAAATTCTGCGTTAGCAAATTGCAAGCCAAGTTGCGTCAAACGCGCAGTAATTTCTGCATAAAAAGCGCTTGCCAAGGTCAGTAAAGATTTGGGGGGTAATTCCTCTGTTTGTATTTCAACTAAAAAATCAGCGCGCCGCATGAATATCCTCCTTATTTTTGACCAGCAACGGAAAACCTAACGCTTCACGTGCCGCATAGTAACTTTCGGCAACGCGCGCTGTCAGGCGGCGAATTTTCAAGATATAGTTTTGGCGCTCAGTCACCGAAATTGCGCGACGTGCGTCTAATAAATTAAATGTATGCGATGCCTTAAACGCCATTTCATAGGCAGGCAAAGCAAGATTCGCTTCAGCCAAACGCGCGCTTTCACTGGCATAAATATCAAATAAGTTAAACAATATGTTAACGTCAGCTGCTTCAAAATTGTATTTAGACATCTCCACTTCATTTTGTAAAAACACATCGCCATACGTCACCACGCCTTGCTCGGTGCGCGTCCAAACGAGATCAAAAATATTGTCGACACCTTGCAGCGCCATCGCAAGCCGCTCAAGGCCATAGGTGATTTCTCCACTCACCGGTCGACACTCTAACCCACCGACTTGCTGGAAATAAGTGAATTGCGTGACTTCCATGCCATTCAGCCACACTTCCCATCCCAGCCCCCATGCGCCCAGGGTGGGCGATTCCCAATTATCTTCAACGAAACGAATATCATTAAGCAAAGGATCGATGCCCAACTGACGCAGTGAAGCAAGGTATTTTTCTTGAAGATCAATAGGTGAAGGCTTCAACGTCACTTGAAATTGATAATAATGTTGTACACGATTCGGATTTTCGCCATAGCGGCCATCCGTCGGACGGCGACTGGGTTGCACATACGCGGCGCGCCATGGCTCAGGCCCGATAGCGCGTAAAAATGTGGCCGGATGAAAAGTGCCGGCACCCACCTCCATATCTAATGGTTGGACAATGACACAGCCGACAGCCGCCCAAAATTCTTGTAGACAGGCAATCATCCCTTGTAAAGTGCTAACATTATGGCGACTGGGTTTCATAGTGGTATATCCTAATTGCTTAAGCGACACATTATATATATTTTGAGCATCTACTACAAAAAATAGGGTAGAAGAGAGAAATTCTAGCGCACTCGCCTAGCACAACGCAGTCATGATACCCTTATACTACAAATATTCTTTATTCTTAACGTTAAAGGCCATCATGAGCGTAAATCTACATCCAGCCACAGCCAATCAACAAGCGCTGCCGCACTTTGGCGCCATTGAAGTCGATGAAGTACAACCACTGCTCATCGCCCTACTTGCTGAATATGAAGCCAAGCTCGCACTTTTACTCACCGCCGGCCGATACACATGGGACAATTTGCTACAACCCTTACAAGAAATGGATAACCGCATTAATAAAATGTGGGCACCCATCGGTCACTTGCATGCTGTCAAGGAATCACCCGCATTGCGTGAAGTATACAACACTTGCCTACCCCTACTGACTGAGCACCAAACCAAGCTCATGCAAAATGAAGCACTCTATCACGCCATCAAATCCATCGCCGCCAGTGACACCTTTAAACAATGTACGCCCAACCGCCGCAAAGTCATTGAAAATGAATTGCGTGACTTTCATTTGGCTGGCGTAGATTTACCGTCTGCAGCCAAAAAACGTTTTGCCGCGCTGCAACAAGAATTAAGCCGTCTCACCACGCAATTTGCTGAAAATTTACTCGATGCCACCGGCGCATTTGCACTAGAAATCAGCGACATCTCTCAGTTGGACGGTCTGCCACACGAGGCGTGTGAATTAGCTGCACAATATGCACGTGAACGCAATAAACCAGGTTGGGTCTTAACGCTCGACTATCCCTGCTATTCCGTGGCAATGAAGCATTTGACCAGTCGCTCAATTCGCCATCAATTATATGAAGCGTACGTCACGCGCGCTTCTGACAAAGGACCCCATGCTGGGCGCTGGGATAACACCCATCTCATGGAAGACATTTTAAAACGTCGCCATGAACTCGCCCAGCTAACCGGATTCAGACATTATGTTGAGTATGCGCTTGCCACCCGTATGGCAAAAACGCCTGAAGAAGTCTTGGGGTTTTTAAATGATTTAGCTGCACGCGCCAAACCATTTGGCGTAAATGAAATGGCGGCTTTACGTGATTTTGCTTTACACCAAGATAATATCCTCACCTTACAAGCTTGGGATTTGGCATTTTATAGCGAACAATTACGCCAGAAAACGCATGCTTTTTCACAGCAAATGGTACGCCCGTGGTTTCAGGCAGAAAAAGTGGTTGATGGTATGTTTACCATAATGGAGAAATTATTTGGCATCCGCATTAGCGAAGAAAAAGACGCTGATGTTTGGCATCCAGACGTCCGTTTTTTTAAAATATTTGATAAGACGGAGCAACTCCGCGGTTATTTTTATACAGACTTATATGCACGCTCCCATAAACGTGATGGCGCATGGATGGATGAATGTCGCCTACGCGAACGCTTGAGCGACAACAGTATTCAATTGCCCGTCGCCTTTCTAACCTGCAACTTCACTCCGCCAATCGATGAACAAGCTTCATTATTAACGCACGATGACATTCAAACTTTATTTCATGAATTTGGCCATTGCTTACATCATTTATTGACACGGGTTGATGAAGGCGCCATTTCGGGCATTAATGGTGTCGCATGGGATGCGGTTGAATTTCCCAGTCAATTGCTAGAACATTGGTGTTGGGACAAAACAACCTTGCAACATATTTCTGCGCATGAAAAAACCGGCGAGCCTTTGCCAGATGATTTATATAACAAGCTCATTGCCGCGCGCAATTTTCAAGCGGGTCTCGGCATGTTACGTCAATTAGAGTTTGCTTTATTTGATTTTCATTTGCATTTGGAATATGACCCGAGCAAGCCTTCGCAAATTCAAGCAACACTAGACAACGTGCGGCAACAAATATGCGTCGTACCCGTACCTGAATTCAATCGCTTTCAACACAGTTTTTCGCATATTTTTGCTGGCGGTTACGCGGCGGGTTATTACAGTTATAAATGGGCTGAAGTATTATCCAGTGATGCATTTTCGTTATTCGAAGAAAAAGGCATATTTGATGATGCCACCGGCCAGTCACTGTTGCATACGATTCTGGAACGGGGCGGCAGCGCTGCACCGATGGAATTATTTATTCACTTCCGCGGTCGCGCACCTAAAATTGATGCGTTACTAAGACATAATGGGTTAACTTGATCCGACCGACATTCCAAGGATCCG
>VFKI01000031.1 GCA_009885665.1 Gammaproteobacteria bacterium | reverse complement strand
TCGCCCGCCTGACGCCACCAAAGGGGGAGAATCGCGATTCTCCCCCTTTGGAAACCCCCATCGCGTAAAGTCAGGTTGCCTCTGGCCTCGCGGGTATTTTTCGAAGATTGTGCTGAATGGTTACAAGTCTTGATAAAAAGACTGGCTATTTCCATGTAATTTCTACTATATTAGTCGAAAGCTTTTTCATATGTGCTATGAGGTAATGAGTTAATGCGTCTCATTTTATTAGGCTGCCCTGGTGCGGGCAAGGGAACCCAGGCTGGGTTTATTCGCGATAAATATAATATTGCAGCTATTTCAACCGGCGACATGTTACGTGCCGCCATCCAAAGCGGTACGCCTTTAGGCAATACCGTTAAACAAATTGTGGCCGATGGCAAACTCGTGCCCGATGACGTCATGATTGCGTTGGTAGCCGAGCGAATTGTGCAAGCGGATTGTGCCAATGGTTTTTTGCTCGACGGTTTTCCGCGTACCATTCCGCAGGCGGATGCTTTGCGTGATAATCACATTGCAATTGATGCGGTGCTAGAAATTCGCGTCCCCGATACGCAGCTGTTAGCACGTCTCAGTGGTCGGCGCGTACATCCTGCTTCAGGTCGCGTTTATCATACGTTTTATCATCCTCCAAAAGTGGCTGATCGTGATGATGTGACGGGTGAGCCCCTGGTGCAACGTCCGGATGATGAGGAAGAAACGGTCAAAAAACGTATTGCGCTGTATCATGCGACGACTGAACCTTTGGTCAAATATTATTCTGATTTAAACGATCAACAAGCACCGCGTTTGTTGACGATTGATGGCACAGGATCGGTTGATGCGGTGAGTCAACGTATTTTTAATGTGTTATCTGCAGTGTCTACCAGTGACTAGCGGGAGCCACTGAATGTCTACGGTAATATCACTTATTTTTATTTTATTTCATTGATTGGGAACGGAGGCCTTGCATGCTATTTAAATTATTATCGACAACTGTTTTAGCAACACTATTTTCTGTCAACGTATTTGCGGCTGCTGCGGCCGATTCGCCTATCGGCTATTGGAAAACAATTGACGATAAAACCGGCCAACCTAAAAGCATAGTGCATATCTGGCAAATCGATGATCAGCATTTGGCGGGCAAGGTCGTACGCATTTATCCAAAACCCGGTGAAACGCAAGCTAAGCTATGCGATGCTTGTCAAGGTGAGTTACACAATCAGCCTGTTGTCGGCATGCAAATTTTAGCGGATTTAACGAAAGAAGACGCTGAGTGGCAGCATGGTCATATTTTGGATCCGGAAAATGGCAAAATTTATCAAGTCTCCATGCGCTTGGGTGATAATGGTCGTCATTTGAATGTGCACGGCTATATCGGTATCCCCTTATTTGGACGTACGCAGACATGGGATCGCGTTGATTTGTTGTCGGGTAAAGGATAATACGACATTCCGCACATAGCAAGGACATGCCATGCAAATACATTTTTGGGGCGTACGCGGCACGTTGCCGGTGCCGGGTAAAAACGCTTTGCAATACGGTGGCAATACGAATTGTGTCACAGTAAAGATTGCGGATGAAAATTTATTTATCTTTGACGCAGGGACGGGCATCAAATCGCTGGGTGACAGTCTGCAGCATACCCCAATTGCGGCGCATTTATTTATTAGTCATCCGCATTTTGACCATATTCATGGATTGCCTTTTTTTTCCCCTCTCTATCAAAAACAAAATACTTTTGACATTTATGGCATGCGGCATGGCAACCAGGACATGCAAACACTGCTGGCGGGTCAGATGAATAGTGTATATTTCCCTGTTGCTTTACACGAATTTGCCGCTACGCTGCATTTTCATTGTGTGACAGCGGGTAAAAAATTGCTTATTGGTAATGTCTCGGTGACAACCCATGCATTGCATCACCCGGGGGGAAGTTTAGGTTTTAGGCTTGATTGGCAGGGGAAATCGTTTTGTTATATCACCGACAATGAATTATTGCCGGTAAGCCATCCGCAATTTTCTCAAATAAAATATGATAATTTGCTTGCATTTTTAAATGCCGCTGATGTGGCGGTGGTAGATGCCACTTATTCTGATGGTGAATATAATCAAAAAATAGGCTGGGGGCATAGCACGGTCGCGCGCGCGGTGCAATTAGCGCATGATGCGCATGTCAAGCGCGTGTGTCTGTATCATCATGATCCTGCCCAGCAAGATGTGGATATTACCCAAAAAGCGACAGTGGCCAAGGCATTGTTGCATAATTTACAAAGTAAGACGCGCTGTATTGTGCCGTGTGAAGGGGACACGCTGACGGTGCCGTAATCTCGGCGTAATCTCGGCCTTCTCAGAAAAATCTTTTGGCTTTTCGCGATGGGGGGCTCCGGGGGGAGAATCGCGATTCTCCCCCCGGCTTACCCTTAAATTGGCGAAGCCAGTACTGCGATTGAATGCGCGCTATTCCAATTTATTTATCTGAGATACTATAATTCATCGTGTCTATTACAAAAAATTAGCAATATCAAGCTTTTTAATTGAACCTACCGTCGCCACGCGCTATCATTCAGGAAAGTTGTAACTATTTGCACCCTAGGCAGGCTTTAATGCAGTGGAAGGCGTGCGTATCTACTGTTACGTTTTTAATCTAATACTCTGACGAGGCGACCTTAATCGATGATGACTAATACGATAACCGAGCATAATATGGATCGCGAAGAAATCATTAGCGAAGTATTTTCTACCTTACATCATCGAGTGCCTGCCGCACAACATGCGCTGCTTGAAGCGTTTGCCAAGCGCTATTATGCGGCGTGTTCGCTAGAGGATCTCGCTGAACATTCGATTGAGGCGTTGGCAGGGATTGTGCTGTCCCACTGGTATTTCATTTGGCAGCGCCAGCCGGGTGAAGCCAAGGTTCGTTTATTTAATCCGACCATGGCGACGGATGGTTGGCAATCAACGCATACCATCGTCCAGGTATCACACGACGACATTCCTTTTCTTGTCGACTCTATTCGCATGTTGCTCAATCGCAATGACCTACAAATTCATTATGCGATTCATTTTGGCGGTCTCAAGGTTAAGCGTAATGCCCAATTTCAGATTTGTGAACTCTTGCCGGTTGATACGCGAGCGCCTGACGAATTGTCCGAAGCGCCTATCCATATCGAGATCGATCGCCAAACAGATTCTGCTTTTATGGAAACGCTGCGACTGGAAATTGAACATGTTTTAGCGGATGTGCGCGCGGCTGTTGCTGATTGGCCTCGTATGATGGCGCGGGTGGAGGCATCACTGAATGAGTTAGCGCTGTATCCACCCAGTAGTGTTGAGCTTGCTGAAGTCAACGAATCCAAAGATTTTTTACGGTGGTTGATTGCGAATCATTTTACTTTTCTGGGTTGCCGTGACTATCAGTTCACAGAGCGTGATAATCACCGCGTGCTACAAGTTGTTCCGGGCAGCGGTTTAGGCGTATTGCGTGAAGAAATCAATAGCAATGGCTCAAGTTGGTATGCCGGTTTGCCGCCATTGGCACGCCGTTTAGCTGGTAGCGAAAACATCCTCATTATCACCAAAACGGGCACGCGCTCCACCATACACCGTGCCACCTATACCGATTACATTGGTTTAAAGCGTTTTAATGAAGCGGGCGAACTCATTGGTGAGCGGCGTTTCATTGGTCTGTATACTTCAACGGCTTATCATTCCAGCCCACGTTATATTCCTTTTCTACGCCTTAAAGTGGAAAAAGTCATTAAAGCTTTTCGTTTTCCTGCGGATAGCCATAATGGTAAAGAAATTGTTCATGTGTTGGAAACGTTGCCGCGCGATGATGTGTTCCAAGCGAGCCATGATGAATTAGTGAAATTAACGGAAGGTATTTTGCATCTCCAAGAAAAAAAGCGCATTCGCCTATTTTTACGTAAAGATGCCTATGACCGTTTTTATTCATGTCTTGTTTATGTACCGGTTGAAATTTGTGATACAGAATTATCGCTGGCGATGGAAGATATTTTGGTACAAGCTTTACATGGCGTTGATTCTTCGTTTACCACGTATCTTTCCGATTCCGTATTAGCGCGCATTCATTTTGTGATTCGTGTCAATCCAGAGGAGCCGGTCACTTTTAACATCGAGCGCCTTGAGCAACAATTGCGTTCGGTGGCATCGTCATGGTCAGATGAATTAAAAATTCAATTATTAAATGAATTTGGTGAAGCGGATGGCTTGCGTTACTTTGCTAAATATCGTAAAGCCTTTCCGGCAAGCTATACGGAACATTACTTACCGCGTGCAGCAATTGATGATTTGAAAAAAATTGAATCTTTATCGTCACAAAATCCATTGGAAATGTTGTTTTATAAATCGGGTACGGGTACCACGGGGTTACGTTTAAAGTTATTTCATACTGAACACACGATTGCACTATCTGATGTTTTGCCAACATTGGAAAATATGGGATTACGCGTGTTGGGCGAACGGCCGCATCAAGTGATTTTCCGTGATGGCAGTATTGCGTGGATCAGTGATTTTGATATGGCGCACGCCAGTCATCGTGAAATTGATGTCAATGCAGTGCGCGATAGTTTTCAAGACGCATTCACGCATATTTGGTTTCGCCATGCGGAAGATGATGCGTTTAATCAGTTGGTGTTTACGGCGAGCTTAAGTTGGTGTGAAGTGGCTGTATTGCGCGCCTACACCCGCTATTTGCGTCAAACAGGCTTTACCTTCAGCCATGAATATGTTGCGCGTACGCTGGTCAATCAACCTGAAGTGACGCGTGCGCTGATTGCATTGTTTCAAGTGCGTTTTTCGCCAGAATACGAAGGCCAATTAGTGCGGCCACCGATTGAGCCATTACTGAATAAAATTCAGCATGCATTGGATGGCATTACCAGTCTGGATGAAGACCGCATCATTCGACGTTTACTTGAAGTTATCCAGGCAACGATCCGCACCAATTTCTTTCAAAAAACCAGCAATGGTGATCACAAATCATGGATTTCATTTAAATTCAATCCGGCTAAAATTTCCGACTTACCGTTGCCGCGACCTATGTATGAAATTTTCGTATATTCCCCGCGCGTTGAAGGCGTGCACTTGCGCGGTGGTAAAGTCGCGCGCGGCGGTTTGCGTTGGTCTGATCGGCGTGAAGATTTCCGTACGGAAGTGTTGGGTTTGATGAAAGCCCAACAAGTGAAAAATTCAGTGATTGTACCGGTGGGTGCGAAAGGGGGGTTTTTTCCCAAGCAATTGCCCGTGGAAGGCGATCGTGATGCAATTATGCAGGAAGCCATTTATTGTTATACAACTTTTATTCGCGGTTTGTTGGATATTACCGACAATATTTGTGATGGCGAAGTTGTGCCACCGCTGCATGTGGTGCGCTATGATGATGACGACCCTTATCTTGTTGTTGCTGCAGATAAAGGCACGGCAACTTTTTCTGATATTGCCAATTCGATTTCAAAAGAATATAACTTTTGGCTGAAAGATGCATTTGCATCGGGTGGTTCGGCGGGCTATGACCATAAAAAAATGGGCATTACCGCACGTGGTGCGTGGGAATCTGTCAAACGTCACTTCCGTGAATTGGGTTTAAACCCCATGACCACTGATTTCACCGTGGTTGGCATTGGTGATATGGCCGGGGATGTGTTTGGTAATGGCATGCTGCAATCTCCCCATATTCGTCTCGTGGCGGCTTACAATCACATGCATATTTTTATTGATCCCAATCCGGATGCGACCGCCAGTTTTGCAGAAAGAAAACGGTTGTTTGAATTGCCGCGTTCTGCTTGGTCTGATTATAAAGCTGAATTAATTTCGCCAGGTGGCGGCGTATTTAGCCGTTCAGCTAAATCTATCGCTATTACTGCGGAAATGAAAAAAACATTTGGCATTACCGCAGACACGCTGGTGCCAAATGAATTAATTCGTACCCTGTTAAAAGCACCCGTTGATTTAATCTGGAATGGTGGCATCGGCACGTTTGTTAAAGCCAGTTTCGAAACCCATGCAGAAGTCGGCGATCGCAATAATGATGGTTTGCGTGTCAATGGCAATGAATTGACCGCGCGGGTGGTGTGTGAAGGGGGTAATTTAGGGTTGACGCAATTAGGACGCGTTGAATACTCGCTGACGGGTGGTGTCATCTATACGGACTTTATCGATAATTCTGCCGGTGTAGATTGTTCTGATCATGAAGTCAATCTCAAGATTTTATTTAATATGTTAATCGATGCGGGGCAAATGACGCTGGAAGAACGTAACATATTATTGGAGAAAATGACTGACGAAATTGCCCAATCGGTATTGCGTGATAATTATGAGCAAACCCAGATGTTAAGTCTGGAAGCCTCTGTTGCCTCGCAGACCATGGATTTATTGCGACGTTATATGGCGGAGATGGAAAAACGCGGCCGCATTGATCGCGTATTGGAGTTTTTGCCGAGTGAAAAAGTGTTGCAGGAGCGCAAAATTAATGGCCAAGGGCTGATGCGGCCGGAAATTGCTGTCATGCTGTCTTATAGTAAAATGTTTTTAAAACAAGACATTCTTGCCTCCAGTTTGCCGGAAGATCCTTGGTTCACGCATCATTTGAGTTTGGCATTTCCTGAATCATTACGTCAAACCTATTTACCACAAATGAAAAACCATAGTTTGCGTCGCGAAATCATTGCCACGCAATTGGGCAAGCATGTCACTGACCATATGGGTATTAATTTTGTGGAGCGACTACATCGTGAAACGGGCGCTAGCGTTGAAGCGGTATTGCGTGCGTTTGTGACGGTAGAAAGCATTTATCAGACAAAAGATTTATGGCAACAAATTGAAGCGCTTGATTATCGCGTCAACACGGGCGTGCAACAAAAAATGATGTTGCAAATTTATTATCTCGTGCGGCGCGCTACGCGCTGGATGTTGCGTAATCGCAAACCCCCCTTGGATTTACAAGAAACAATTGAATGCTTTGCACCATTGATTAGCGGTTTAGTCGAACGGTTGCCAGAATTATTACCTGAAAATGATCGCACTATTATGGAACAAGAAATTCAAGATTTATTGGCGCAAGGTGTCCCTGAAGTGCTGAGCAAACGGATTACCACTTGCAACATTTTATTTACTTCGCTGGATATTGTCGAAGCGGCATTGCGGCATGATTTTGATGTGTCTGACATGGCGCGTGTTTATTATGCATTAGGCATGCGCCTTGATCTCAATTGGTTGCGTGATCAGATGAATGCTTATCAAACTGAAACAGTGTGGGATGAGCTGGGGCGTTCAAGCTTTCGCGATGATTTGGATAGAGCGCAACGTAAGTTGGGCGTCAGCGTTTTACTTATTAAAGATGAAGCAGGCAAGGAAGAAAATAAGGAGATGGCTATAGCAGCACGATTAGAGGCTTGGCTGGCACACCATCATTCCATGATCACGCGTTGGTCAGATATGCTGAATGAATTGCGCGCCACACAAGGCAACGAGTTTGTGAGTTATTCTGTTGTATTGCGTGAGTTATCTGATTTTGCGCAGACCGTTTAGCGCCATTGTATTACGTGAGTTATCTGATTGTGCGCAGACCGTTTAGCGCCATTGTATTACGTGAGTTATCTGATTGTGCGCAAACCGTTTAGCCCCATACATTAAAGGGAAAGCCATGACAAACGAAATAGCGTCTCAGCAAAAAATGCAAAGCGCATTACGTTCTAATTTTGTCGATATTGCCGGTACGCGCATGCATTATCTGACACAAGGTAGCGGTGAGCCGATTTTGTTATTGCATAGTGTGCCAGCTTCCGCGTGGGTATGGCGTAATATTATTCCGCATCTTTCGTCATTAGGACAGTGTATTGCCTTGGATTTAGCGGGGTTTGGTAAATCGGGTCATGCAAATATTGGTTATACACTAGCAGATCAATGTCGCTTGGTGGAGCAGTTTATCGCGAAACTGGGTTTGACGCGGCTCACGCTGGTGTTGCACGGTTGGGGGGCATTGCCGGGATTTGCTTATTGCGTGCGTCATCCAGAACGCTGTCGTGGACTGGTCTTTTATGAAACTTGGATTAGGCCGGTGCAGGGAGATTTTCTTTCTTTGCCTTATAGTGAACATATTCAATTTTGGCAGGCTGAAAAAAATTTAAAAATTGCTGAAACCAATGGCGTACAATTTGTCGATAAAATGCTAGCGCAAACAGCGATGCAACGTTTGGATGAAAATTTACTGGCGCATTATTGTGCGCCATTTTTGCAAACGGGGAGTGGCAAGCCACTCTATCAATATTTAACTGAAGCGCCGAATGGTGATGGTACGCGCGCTGCAGATAAATTAATCGCTGATTATGCAGAAAAACTGAAAGATTTAGCCATGCCTAAATTGATGCTTTACAACTTGCCTGGTTTTGTGACAACCATGGCAACAGTGATGTGGGCAAAGGAAAATATTGCCAATTTGGAAGTGGCTGAAATTGGTGAAGGTTTGCATTTTGCGCAAGAAAATTCGCCCGCATTAATGGGCGAAACAATCAGCGTGTGGTTACAAGGTGTTGAGCAAAGTTAATGAAGAAAAATACATATGATATAGCGATTGTTGGTGCAACGGGCATTGTCGGACACACATTGTTGGCGTTGTTGGCGGAACGGCATTTTCCGCTGCGCAATATTTATTTGTTAGCGAGTGATCGTTCAGCGGGCGATATTATTCCTTATGCGGGCACGGCTTATACCGTACGTCGCGTCGATGAATTTGATTTTAGTCAAACGCAACTTTGTTTTTTTTGTGCTAGCAATGAAATATCCGCTGAATTTGCACCGCGTGCTGCCGCGCTGGGCAATTGGATTATTGATAAAAGTGCTTGGTTTCGTAATGATGTTGATGTGCCGCTGGTTGTTCCAGAAGTGAATGCGGCGGCATTGGCGCAAGCACATAAAAAAATGATTGCCAGTCCAAATTGCAGTACAATTCCCATTGCGATGGTTTTGAAACCTTTGCATGATGCCGCGCATATCAAGCGCATTCAAATTGCGACGTATCAATCAGTTTCGGGCAGTGGTAAGGCGGCGCTCACTGAATTGTCACAGCAAAGTATTCAAATATTAAATGGCCAATCGGTTATGCCGTCGGTGTATCCGCAACAAATTGCTTTTAATGTTTTGGCGCAAATTGATGCATTTGAAGAAAATGGTTATACCCGCGAAGAAATGAAGCTGCTACGTGAAATCCATAAAATTTTTAATGATGAAACAATTGCCATTAGTGCGACAGCGGTACGTGTGCCCGTTTTTTATGGCCATGCTGCCGCCGTCAGTATTGAAACTTCACAACCGTTATCGGTGTCACAAGCGCAACGTATGTTAAGTCAAATGCCTGGCGTAAAATTATTTGCAGACGCGGGGGATTTCCCGAGTCCGGTACGGGATGCAGCGGGTCAGGATCATGTGTGTGTGGGGCGTGTACGCCAAGATATTTCGCATTCGCATGGATTATGCTTGTGGGTGGTCGCTGACAATATTCGTAAAGGGGCAGCATTGAACGCTGTGCATATAGCAGAAACCTTAATTAAACAGGGAAAAATATAGTGGGATCTACCATGAAAGATATATTACTATCTGTATTAAATGATGCATTGCCCGTATGGTTAACATTGACGCATTGTATCTGGGTGATAAGCGGTTTGCTGCTTGTCTTATTATCGGTGCGTTATTTTCGGCGTAATAAAATAAATATCCCTGTTTCATCAACAAAAAATATAGCGCCTGATGTCGAAGGGATTAGCGGTGAAAATAAAATTGCGACGCAATTGGATTTAGCGCGCGCTTATTTTGAAATGGGCAAACACGATGAAGCCAGTCAATTATTGGCAAAAATTATGCAAGAAGGGAATAAGCAGGATCGCAAAGCAGCCAAGGCATTAGAAGACCAGTTATCGTCATGAGTGAAAGTCGTCAAAGAATTGTATTAGGCATTGAATATGCCGGGACACCCTTTGCGGGTTGGCAGGCACAACCCAAGCAATATACAGTACAAGGGTGTGTTGAAGCGGCATTAACTAAAATTGCGGCGCATCCGGTGAAGTTATATTGTGCAGGCCGTACGGATGCGGGCGTACATGCGCTAGGGCAGGTCGTGCATTTTGATACATCAGCACAGCGGCCGACGCGCGCATGGCTCGTGGGCGGCAACACGTATTTACCCAAAAGTATCGCCATTAAATGGTTGCAACACGTAGAGACGACATTTCATGCGCGCCATTCAGCCATTGCGCGCCGTTATCGTTATATTATTTGTAATACACCGACCCATTCAGCGATTTATGCAGAGCGTGCCACTTGGTATCGTTATCCACTCGACGCCGCGCGTATGCATATCGCTGCGCAATGTTTATTGGGCGAACGAGACTTCAGTGCTTTTCGTGCAGCGGAGTGCGAATCCTTGTCTCCGTGGCGAAATTTACACGCCATTACGGTTAAGCGGCAAGGTGACTTTGTGATTATCGATGTCAGCGCCAATGCTTTTTTGCATCATATGGTCAGGAATATTGTCGGTAGTTTATTGGCGATTGGCACACGGCGGCGCGATGCGGCATGGTTAGCTGAAGTATTGGCAAAACGTGATCGTCGCCTTGCGGCAGAAACAGCGCAGGCGAGTGGCTTGTATTTGATGGCAGTACACTATCAGGATGTATGGGATTTTCCTCAAAATAATAGCCATGATTTTGTATTGCCTATATATACCGATTACACCTGAAGATGCGAAGCATCAAAAGTGTTTCATTGCGCGATGGGGATTCTCAAGGGGAGAATCGCGATTCTCCCCTTGAGCGAACGTGCGCGAATTTATTTCGCGCCGTTCGTTCAAACAAGAATACCGTTCGCATCTTGAAATGTGAACGGTATAACGTGGATATTTATTGAATGAATATATGGGTTGATGCAGATGCGTGTCCGAATGTCATTAAAGAAATAGTATTTCGCGCAGCAATTCGCACCAAACGATTAACCACGTTTGTTGCAAATCAAGTGATGTATTTGCCGGCGTCTGTTTTTATCAAAAGACTGATTGTGCCGGGCGGTTTTGATGTGGCAGATAACAAAATTGTTGATATGATGCAGGCGGGGGATTTGGTCATTACGGCGGATATTCCATTGGCCAATGCGGTTGTTGATAAGGGCGGTATTGCATTAAATCCGCGCGGTGAGCTTTACACGGCGAGCAATATCAAGCTGCGTCTTTCCATACGCGATTTTAGCGAAGGGTTACGCAATAGCGGTGTGCGGACGGATGGCCCTGGTAAAATAACTAAAAGTGAAATACAAACGTTTGCCAATAAATTAAATGGTATCCTCTACATAAAGTAGGGTAAATGTTGGCGATGGGGGAGTTGTCAGAGGGGGAGAGCGCTATTCTCCCCCTCTGACGCTTGTCAATGCAGTTTGCCGCGTACTCAGTTCCTCTA